>JBBRJI010000001.1:0-36240 GCA_038219625.1 Pirellulales bacterium
CGATGCGCCGAGTGAGCGGCTGGATGAGCTGGCGGAGTCGCTCATGAAATTGGATGAAGTAGCGGCGGCCTACGTTAAGCCCGCCGGCGAGCCACCGGAAATCAACGATATGGCTCCAGCCGCCGATGAAGCGCCCAGCACCACACCTGACTTCTCGGCCCGACAAATTTATTTGAACGCTGCGCCAGCAGGGATCGACGCTCGCTACGCGTGGCGTTTTCGAGGGGGCCGAGGCGCGGGAACGAGAATCATCGATTGCGAGTGGGGCTGGCGATTTGGCCATGAGGACCTTGGCAGCAATCAAGGGGGAATCGTCATCGGTACCAATCACACGGACACCAATCACGGTACGGCTGTGCTTGGTGAGTTTAGCGGTGACGTCAATAGTTTCGGGATCGTAGGCATTTGCAGCGATGCGGTCGCAAGTGCCGCATCCTTCTTAACCCTTCCAACCGCTACGGTTATTCGACAAGCCGCAGATCGCCTTAGGGCTGGCGACGTTATGTTGTTGGAGATCCATCGGCCAGGACCAGGAGCTAACGGTTCCGGCCAAGATGGTTTCATTGCGATTGAGTGGTGGCCTGACGACTTGGCCGCAATTCGATACGCGGTTAGCCGCGGTATCCTTGTCGTAGAAGCGGCAGGAAACGGGTTTAGAAACCTCGACGATCCCATTTACAACACTCCTTCGACGGGGTTTCCAGCCACGTGGAAGAATCCCTTCAAGCTCACGAATCCGCAATCCGGCGCGATCGTGGTGGGTGCAGGAGCGCCACCGCCTGGAACCCATGGTCGCGACCATGGCCCCGACCGGTCTCGGCTGGATTTCTCGAATCACGGCCAAAGAGTCGACACGCAAGGCTGGGGACGTGAGGTAACAACAACCGGCTACGGTGATCTGCAGGGAGGTAGCAATTCCGATTTATGGTACACCGATACGTTCAGTGGTACTTCCAGCGCGTCGCCGATCGTGGTTGGGGCATTGGGCTGCATACAGGGAATGCTGCGTGCGAATAACCGACCGTTGTTGACGCCATTGACGGCGAAGCAGGTCTTGCGAGCAACGGGATCGCCTCAGCAGGATGCCCCTGGTCGTCCTCGAACGCAGCGCATCGGCAATCGCCCGAATATCAAGCAGATGGTTGGTCACTTATTTGGTGTGACGCCGGAATCCGATGGCGGTCTGTTGGACAGCACGCTTTCGACAGTAGGTGGCCCAGTCGAGCTCAATCTTTCAGGAAAGATCACGATCAACGTGCGCTCATCGGATGTCACGGTCAATGTACTGGGTGAAAGTACGAAATCACCCTAGGTTGATCGGTTCGCTTTGCTACCCGGCGGCAGAGTAATAACCCGTCGGTGCGGATGCTGCCAGCATCCGCGCCGACGCTAGCAGCGTCGGCCACGATTTTAACGTCAGTCGATATGAATGACTGCCTTCATGACGCCCGCGTTGGGATCCAGCCAGTTTGGAAACTCTTTGGGAACATCGGCGAAGTTCGCATGATGCGTGATCCATGGATTCGTGTCGATTCTGCCCGCTTCAATCAACGCAATGATGCGAGTGAAATCGCGAGAGAGGGCATTGCGACTTGCCATCAGCGTTATTTCGCGACGGTGGAAGCAAGGCGCATGGGGAAACTCCAGATTCTGTTGTGTGATGCCTACATAAACGACCCGGCCAGCAAAGGCCGCGAACTCAAACGCGCGAACCATCGACCGGTTGTTGCCCGTCGCATCGATCACTACGTCCGCGCGTTGACCTTGTGTCATCGATTCCAAGTTTGCAATGTCGGTCTCGTCGTTCCGTATCAGCAGTGTGTCCGGAACACCCATGGTGCTTCGAACAAATGCCAATCGGCTTTCGCTGATATCCGCCACAATCGGTCGAGCGCCGGATATTTTTACGAACTCGAGGGCTGACAATCCGATGGGCCCCGCTCCGATGACCAAAACATTTTCACCCGACTTGCAACCGCTTCGGTCGACAGCATGGCAACCAATCGCTAAGGTCTCGACTAAGGCTGCTTGTTCCATAGTCAATTCGCCAGCAAGATGAAGTTTCCGCGATGGCAATACGATTCGTTCCGTCAGGCCGCCGTCACACATCACTCCCAACGTCTTGTGATGCTCACAGCAGTTCGTGAAACCTCGACGACAAGAATAGCACTGCTGGCAATTCAAATAGGGTTCGACTGAGCAGCGATCGCCGGGCTGCACGTTGGTTACTCCCTCGCCAACCTCCAAGACTTCGACGCCCAACTCGTGACCAGGTATTCTCGGGTACGAAAAGAATGGAAATTTCCCCAAATAACCGCCGAGATCGGTACCGCAAACACCCACGCGATGGACTCGGACCAAGACTTGTCCCGCTTCAGGCGATGGTGGCTCAGGGATGTCAATGATTCTCCACGATTCCGGCTTCTCGAGCTGCAATGCTTTCATGATGAAATCTTTCAGTTGTTTTCGGGGAGGCCTTCACGATGCCCAATGTTTCTAACTGGCGAAAAGATGTCGATGACTTCCGACATCAATGCCGTATCCACTGGCGATTCCAGCCACTGAACCCATTTTCGAATGTTGTTGGGGTTAGCGCTGCCTGCAATCGTGGTGGTCATATCGGGATTGGCACAGGAAAACTGCAACGCGAGTTGGGCGATATCGACGCCCTGTTTTTGACAGTGCTCGGCGGCCTTTCGGGCTGCAGCTTGCACTTCCTTCGGGTCGCGAAACCACACAGGCAATGTCGCGTTGGTTAGCAACCTCGCCGCAAACGGCCCACCGTTCATGATGCCGATAGATTTCGCCTTGAGCTTCGGCACCAATTCCTCTGCCAAGCGAGTATTTTGAAGCGTGTATTGGTTGTAGGACAGAATGCAATCCAATTCCGATTGCGAACTGACCACGTCAAAAATCTTCATCGGGTAACCGCTAATGCCGACGAAGCGGACTTTGCCCGATTGCTGGATGCGACGCAGAGCGGGTAATGTCTCTTCGATGATCTGTTGGAGCGGCGCGAACTCGATGTCATGGCACAGAATGATATCCAGATGGTCGGTTCCAAGTCGGTGCAAGCTGACATCGACGCTCTCGGCCACTCGCTTGGCAGAGAAATCAAAATGCCCCACATCGTAACGGCCCAGCTTCGAGCAAAGCGTGTACTGATCTCGCGGTACCTCTCGTAGGGCGATGCCCAACAACACTTCGGACATGCCACGCCCATAGAAAGGCGATGTGTCGATGAAGTTGAGACCAAGCTCCAACGCCACCCGGACGCTTTCGAAAATTTCGTCCAATTGAACGGTGCGAAACTCTGCGCCTAACGAGGAAGCCCCAAAGCTCAGGATTGGCAGTTCAAGTCCTGTTTTGCCTAAAATTCTTTTTTCCATCTTCAGTTCTTTGGTTTGAGGTACGGATTCATCGATGGATCGCAATTCACGGATATCAACCGAGGAAAAGCGGTTTGAGATGCCGATCAAAAATGTTCGTGGTCACTTGTTCGCCGACGATGGTAGCGTTGGACTTGAGCAAATCCGTGAACCGGTTGCCTGATTTGGCAGCCACTTTAAAAGACACGTGCAACAACTGCCGAACGTTCGCATTGAATCGAGCATCGCCGGGGATGTGCCGAATAGTACTGGCAAAGTGACCGCCGTCCCACGTAGCGACTTCTGCGGCCGATGGCAATCGCGTTCGGTCGATATCGATGACGCTGGCGTAGGGGGCGCAGAATTCATCAATGTGCTCAAACGCGTAGGCATAGATTTCTTTGGCCAGCGATAGACCATCCCCTCCCGCTTCCGCAAGTCCGATCAACTCCTCGAGCCAAGTAGTCCCAGCAGTCTTAAGGTGGATGCCCGCACCTGTGGCTTTGAGTGCTCTGCGAATGATCGGATAGAGGCCGAATTTGTCACTGCCACTATGCACGCTAAGTTTGAGGTTGGCTGGTAAGCCATATTGTCCAATAGCAAACCGAATGACGGCTAGATCGTCGAAGTATTCTCGTTCAAATTGGTTGAGATCGCCAACATAGTCAACCCCTTTATTGAACCGACCGGTGAACTTGGGAGCGATGGTTTGGATAGGCAATTTCTCGTCGGCGAGTGCTGCCAAGATGATCAACAATTCCGGTGGAGTTTGGGGCGAGTCCGTCTCATCCATCGACACCTCCGGTACAAAATTTCCGATCCCTTTTTTGTTCTCGATGTAACGATAGATTTCTCCGGCTTGTCGCGTTGCCAACAGGTATTTGCGAGCCACTCGTTCGACTTCCTCGAGTCGGATTACCAAGGGAGCTTCTAGACCTTGGATGGCGATTGGGCGCAACAACTCAGGATGACGTTGACCAAACTGCGATATGTCTGCATCGCTGGCGGGCTTGCCAATGGAATCCGCCACATCGATGGTAAAAAAATTGGAACAAGCCAAGAACCGGTCGACGGTCTTCTGTTGGATATGATCGGCATCGACGTACCATGGATGATTCCATCCCAGGTCAGCTACTGCGGATGCCGCCGAGTCGTAGACGCTTTGCGGTTCCGAGCCGATGAAGGTGTGTTCTCGATTGGACTTGTTCCAGACCGGCACGACGACGAAACCTGGTTTAGGCTTCATCTGCTCGGATAGCTTAAGGAATGCTGCAAGTTGCGCTTTGGCTTGGTGGGCAAATCGATCGCCCACTCCAAACGAATATGGTTCTAAAACAAGCATGGGTGTACCTTTTTGGAGAGTGAATCGGAAAGATTGTTATCGAATTCGCGGCATTAGAACATGGCTAGTGCTTCTTCCATGCTAAATTTTGGGGTAGCGGAACTCGCCAAGAGTTTCGGTGGTTAGGACGAATCCACTGGGATTTACCTCTTGAAGTCGCCGAAAGCCTACGCGGCTTCCGCTACGCAAGAACCCCAACTCTTACTACACGTCCGGAACTACGAATCCAAGTCGAATAGATCTGTCATTCCAGCAAGATTCACATCAATCATTTCCAAAGTCCGCTGGCCACCACATCATTGGAATTTGTTTATCATTACAATAGCTGGTGGCAGCTATAGCCTATGGCAACCGGATGGACCATGAGCCCAAATCAAAGAGTACAATGATGAAATTACACATGACCATCCTGCAATTTCTCGCGTGTGCGCTAGCGGGAAATGCCGCCGCCCGCGCCGCGGACCCCATCGTCATCAATGACTTCGAGGGGACTGACTATGGCCATTGGATCGTCAGCGGCGAGGCTTTTGGAACAGCACCCGCGCGAGGGACGCTGTCTGGCCAAATGCATGTCGACGGATTTCAAGGAAGAGGTTTAGTCAACTCTTTTAAGGGTGGCGACAACGCTATCGGAAAACTCACTTCGCCGAAATTCAAAATCGAACGCAAGTTTGTCACGTTTCTTATCGGTGGTGGCGGCTATGCCAATGAGACTTGCATCAACCTGATGGTCGACGGCAAGGTCGTGCGTACTGCCACTGGCCCCAACACCGAGGCGGGTGGGAGTGAAACCTTGGCCCCTGCCGCATGGGACGTTTTTGAGTTCGCGGGCCGCGAGGCGAGTATTGTTATCGTCGATGAACGGAAAGGTGGCTGGGGGCACATCAATGTCGATCACATTGTTCAGACGGAAGATCGTGGCTCCTTTCCACTGGCAGCGAAACCAGCGTCGCTAGCCCCTGCAGTACCGGAGATTACACGCCAATTGCGCATCCACGCGGACTTCCTTCAGTTGCCGCTGGTGCGACGTGAGGACGGCAAAAAACCGGGACTTGAAAAGCTCAGCATCGAAGCCGACGGGAAACTCATGCGGACCATGCACGTGGAGTTGCCCTCAGAAGGAATGCAGCCCGATTTCTGGTATTCCGCAGACCTTCGCGAATTGCGAGGAAAGCAAGTCACTCTGCGTTATAAGTCAAGAGATACAAAAGCCTTGGAACGTCTTGAACTCGGCAACCAAGAGATTGTCGATCCGAAGGCATACGAATCCGAGCATCGCCCGCGATTCCATTTCAGTCCGCGACTGGGTTGGATGAATGACATCAACGGTAGCTACTTTCAGGACGGTCTCTATCACATTTTCTACCAATTCAATCCAGCCACAACGAGCAAGGGAGCTGGTTTCGATATGCATTGGGGGCACTCGGTCAGCAAAGACCTCGTCCATTGGGACGAATGGCCTGTTGCGATTTTTCCAGATGCGACTGGCCAATGCTATTCAGGTACGACAGTCATGCAGCAAAAGCCGATCCCTGGCTTGAATGAAGGGGCTAAGTTTCCGGCACCTGTGATGTTTTTCGCGGCCACGAGTCCATTCTCACAGCACATTGCTACCACGCCTGACAATGGTCGCAGTTGGAAACGCTTTTCCGGGAATCCAGTCGTTCCTAACATCGGCAATGGTGATCGCGATCCGAAGGTCATTTGGCACGAAGCTTCGCAGCACTATGTTATGGTGCTTTACGTAGGTGGTCCCGACACCTACAGGATTCTGCGTTCGAAGGATCTCATTAAGTGGGAGCAGACGAGCGTTCTACCCAACTGGTACGAATGCCCTGAATTCCTCCCGATGAAGTCCGCTGTTACCGGCGAAGAGCTCATGCTGCTCTACGGTTGCTATCGCACGCCCAAGGACGCGAAGGATCCCTTTAGCTCCGACTCCTGCTACCAGCTAGGACGCTTCGACGGCAAAACCTTCACGCCCAATACAAAACTGCGCAATGCGCATCGCGGCCCCAATTACTACGCGGCCCTCGTCTTTATGAACGAGCCCAACAATCGGCCGATCATGATGGGCTGGGCGCGAGGAACCCGCTTTCCGGGAGAGATCTTCAATCAGTGCGCCAGCGTCCCACTGCTCATGCAGATGAAGGTAATTCATGGTGAGGATACGCTCTGCTTTGAGCCCGCCGAAGAAGTCAACAAGCTGCGTGGCCAACCGCTATTCAAACTCAATAACGTATCTATCGCCGAAGCCAACGCCAAGCTTCAGGGTCTTGTCAGCGACGCGGCTCTCGATGTATCGGTCCGCTTCCGTCCTGAAGCAACCGGCAACGTAAACGTGAGCATTCGAAGGATTAGCTTCCAATACGATCTTGCCACCAAGATACTCAAGCGAGCGGACCAGAGCAGCCAACTCCATCCAGGCGAATTCGTCGATGCACGCTTTCTTATTGATCGAGGCATCGTCGAGAGTTTTTGGAATCAAGGCGAAGCGGCATACTGCATTGGGTCCCTTCACACCGATACGGGCCCGGCCTTTGCAATCGAAGGCAATGCTGTCGTCGAGGAGATCGTCGTTTATCCCATGGCAGATATCTGGAAGTAAAATGATGAGAATACTAATGAGGCGAGCGATTTTGACTTTCTACACCAGTTGTACGCGCATTGCAATCGCCATGATGCTACTGGCTTGTTTGTTCCTATCCCGCATGGCTGTAGCAGAAGAGCCGAAATTTCGCGACATTGAATACGGCAGGGTCGGTGACATTTCGCTGAAGCTGGATTTCTACGAGCCTACCCAGCGTCGACCGGAACGGCCATTGATCGTTTGGATCCATGGGGGTGCATGGCGCTCGGGAAGCAAATCGGACGTTCCAGTAGCCAAGCTCCGCGAGCAAGGCTTCGCAATTGCGAGCGTCGACTATCGTCTTTCGCCAGTCGCAAAGTTTCCCGCCCAGATTCACGATATCAAAGCAGCGATCCGATATTTGCGAGCCAATGCGGGCCGTTTCGATGTCGATGCAAATCGCTTCGTTCTCGCTGGTTCGTCGGCGGGAGGGCATCTTGCCGTGTTGGCGGCTGTCTCGGATGGCGTGCCTGAACTGAGCGGCGACTTAGGATCACCGGACAAAAACTCTGCAAGGGTACAGGCAGTAGTTTCGTTTTTTGGAGCAGGCAATCTTCAAACGATTCTTTCGCAATCGACGCCGTTTGGGCTCGATGTGAGAGTGCCTGCTCTTGAAAAGTTTCTGGGTGGTTTACCAGATCAGCAGCCCAACCTCGCACGTCTGGCAAGTCCGGTAGAGCACATTGACTCACGCGATCCACCATTGTGGCTGTTCCATGGCGATCAAGATCCCCAGATGCCGATCAATCAATCGCACGAACTGGATGGGGCTTACAAGAAAATTGGCTTACCGGTGCGGTTTGAGGTGGTTCATGGAGGCAAGCATGGAGGATCCGGCTTCTTTACCGATACGCAACTGCGTCGCCTCGGGGATGAGTTGTTTGAATCGCTGACGACGGAACTTTCGTCTGGTAAGCGTTAATCCGATGGTTTGGCGTGCAAACATGGACTAATATGATAGTCATTGCCACTTACACGGTACGGGTCCCCTTTATCCACCTGGGCAAAACCCAAGACACAGGTTTTGAAATCGACGTGAAATCATGACGCACATATTGGTGGTAGACGATTCTGCAACCGAGCGACGGCGGGTGGGGCGGTTATTGGAGAAAGGGTTGGACTCAGCAATTGTTTCTTACGCGGAAAATGGTAAGGCAGCTCTTGATTCGCTTCCATTGAAGTTGCCCGACTTGATCGTGACTGATTTGCGGATGCCAGAAATGGATGGTCTTGGTCTGGTCGAAAAAGTTGCTGAAGGTGGCTTTGGTATCCCTGTAATTTTGATGACGAGTTTTGGTAATGAGGAGATCGCGGTACAAGCACTGAATGCCGGAGCGGCCAGCTACGTTCCAAAATCCGCTCTCGGTAAACACTTGATCAAAACGGCCGAAAATGTGATTGCACTTTCGCAAGGCAAAAAAAGCCGGCAGCGAGTCCTGCAGGCGTTGACCGAGGTTCATTCACGCTTCGTATTGGAGAACGATATCACGTATATTCCTCCTTTGGTTAGCTACCTTCAAGAACAAATAGCCTTGATGCGAATTCTTGATGAATCACAGTTGATACGCATAGGCATTGCATTGTGCGAGGCGCTGACCAACGCAATCCACCATGGCAACCTGGAGCTGGATTCGGAATGGCGGCAGAACGACGAAGAGAAGTACTTCAGAATTGCGGAGGAACGTCGTTGTGTAAAGCCTTATTCGGATCGCAGGGTGCGGATGGTTGCTACGTTGTCGGATCGAGAAGTACGTTTTGTCATTGATGACGAAGGACCGGGCTTTGCCCTGGACGATTTGCGAGACCCAACCGAGGAGTTCAATATGGATCGGATGGGAGGCCGAGGCTTGCTTCTGATTCGCAGTTTTATGGACGAAGTGACACATAATGTCGTTGGAAATTCTATTACAATGATAAAAAACGTCGTTCCATTGGATTAGTGATCGATTCTACTCTCTTGAGGCAATCAAACGATGACTAGCGTTTTCGATATGGATGGAGCTTTGGAAAGAGTCGAAGGAGACCACGAGTTACTCGATGAATTGGCAAGAATCTACTTGAATGAATCGTCGGAACTATCGATCGCGATATCCCATGCGATGGAGCAGAACGATATCATCGCTGCGACCAAAGTAGCGCATACGATAAAAGGGGCTTCGTCCAATTTCTGCGCTCAAGCGATTTTTGATGCGGCTTGGAATTTCGAGCAATTGCAGCCGTCGAACAGCCCTGAGGAAATCGCGTTAGCCTACCGTACCCTGCTTCACGAACTAGAACGACTGAGTCATGCCATCCGGCAAGAGTTCCATATTCGGCAGTGAGGATTTAGCGATGCTTTCGCAATTGCCCAATCGCCATCGATGGCGTTCGAAGTGGCGTTCAGAGTGGCGTTCGTGGATTTCAATCACTACCCTTGCGATTGCGTTAGCCGCCGCGCTGACCTGGTTGGTCGGTTGGATTGGATTGGCGGCCATCCATCGAATGTCGACGGAGAGCTTGGAGGCTCGCCTAAGTTCCGAGGTAGAAACGTGTGTCCTCGCCTTGGAGACGTGGCTCGATGACCAACGGAAAACAGCACAGAGCTGGGCTGGCGAAGCGGGGGTGCAGAACGAGATCGTCGAGTTTATGAATTCGCCTACTCAGCGCGACTGGCGGCGTGATCACGTGCTGGCGAGCGACGAGCTGAAGGGCCTTCGAAGGCGATTGTCGCCTGTCTGCAAGTCGCATGACTTCGTTGGTTTTGTCGTGCTTAATCGACAGGGGCGACAGGTCGCTACTCTCCTGGACGCTGCACTGGGACTTACGCTCGATGCAAAGCCAATGGAATCCATTCATCGCGTATTTCAGGGCGACACGGTGGTCACACTGCCTTTTGCTTCCGACATTGCTTTGCCCGCCGAGAATGGACTGCTTCAACAAAAGCAAACCACGATATTGGTTGCCACTCCCATCTGGGATAGTCAGGGGACCGTGATTGCCGTACTTGCTTTTCGATTGCGAACCTCTGGTCCATTTGCTCGCGCATTGGAAACAGCTAGGCCGGGCAAAACAGGTGAGACCTATGCCTTTGACAAGAATGGGTTGCTGCTAACCGACAGCCGATTTAATGATCAATTACGTCGGTTGGGACTAATCTCCCCAGCCCCAGAAAGTCGCTCCGTGCTTAAGGTAATCTTGCGAGATCCGGGGGGTAATTTGACCGAAGGTTTTCGTCCTGCGGTCGCCACAGAGTTGTTGCGGCTGACTCGGATGGCGGCAAGCGCCACCCAAGGCCGCAACGGTGTCGATGTAACAGGTTATCGCGATTACCGCGGCGTGCGCGTGGTGGGTGCTTGGCGTTGGCTGCCAACCTACGAATTCGGGGTTGCACGCGAAATTGACGTGGCTGAGGCATACGCGTCACTCGTGGCCGTTGAGCAAATCTTTCTGGTTTGGCTCGGCTTGTTTGCCATCGCCTTGGTGGTAAGCATCGTGCTGCACTATCGCCGGCAGCGAACAGAACATCTGCGGGCGCGAACGCAGGAAGCACTCACCGCGCTCACGAATCGATTTCAGGCGGTTCTCGATTCGGCAACACAGGTTTCTATCATTGCCACGGATATGTCAGGGCAAATCACCGTATTCAATTCGGGGGCCGAACGCATGCTTCAATATCGGGCCACGGAAATGGTAGGCAGTCAGACGCCAGCGGTAATCCATTTGGAGTCCGAAGTCCGCGCGCATGGCGATAGACTTACTAGCGATTTCGGCCGACCGATTCACGGGTTTGACGTGTTTGTCGAGGTTGCAAGACAAGGCAAATACGAAGAGCGAGAGTGGACGTATGTTCGTAAAGACGGTAGTCATTTAACGGTGAATCTGGTCGTTACGGCGCTGAAGGATTCGTCCGGTGAAATGACGGGCTTTCTCGGTATTGCCAAAGATGTGACGGAAAGCAATCGGGCGGAAGTCGCCTTGCGTCACGAGCGCTTTTTATTGCAAACACTGATGGAGAATGTTCCAGACAGCATCTACTTCAAGGATTTGAATAGTCGTTTCCTTCGGATCAGCAAGGCCCTTGCGGATCGATTCGGTCTTACCGATCCGCAATCGGCGATTGGTAAAACGGACTTCGATTTCTTTACCCTAGAACATGCGGAGCGAGCTCAGGCGGATGAGCTAGAACTGATGAACTCCCAACAACGAGTGATCGACAAGGAAGAACGCGAAACCTGGTCGGATGGTCGTCGTACATGGGTCGCAACTTCAAAATTCCCCTTGTTCGATGAGGCGGGAAGGATGGTCGGTACGTTTGGAATTTCTCGCGATATCACCGAGAGGCGATTGGCGGATGAACGCTTTCGGTTAGTCGTCGAGGCCTCGCTCAACGCGCTCCTAATGGTCGATCGCGACGGTAAGATCATCTTGGTGAATTCGCAAGCTGGAAAAATGTTTGGCTACCATCGCGACGAATTGCTCGGTCAATCGATTGACATATTAGTTCCGCTCCCTATTCGCGATTCGCATCCGCAGCTTCGCACTAGCTATTTTGAGAACCCAGAAGTGCGTTCGATGGGTTCCGGGCGTGATCTGCAAGGGATTCGAAAGGACGGCACCAGCGTTTCCATCGAGATTGGTCTCAGTCCACTTGAGACCGAAGACGGTGTCTTTGCATTGGCATCCGTAATCGATATCACCGCCCGTAAGGGACTGGAAGACTCTCTACGAGCTGCGAAGGACGCCGCCGAAGCGACCAGTCGCGCGAAGAGCGACTTTCTCGCAAACATGAGCCACGAGATCCGCACACCGATGAATGCCATTATCGGGATGACGGAACTCGTGCTGGGCACCGAACTACCTACCACCCAGCGCGAGTACTTGGCGATGGTTCTTGAGTCCGGCGAATCGTTGTTGGCGATCATCAATGAGATACTCGATTTCTCAAAGATCGAAGCCGGGAAAATGAAACTGGAGCACGTCGATTTCCCACTTTGGGATGACGTGGGGGACGCAGTGAAGTCATTGGCATTGCGAGCACACAGCAAGGGCTTGGAGTTGGCGTACCATATTGGCCGCGATATTCCCGAGATGCTGGTCAGTGATCCCGTTCGCTTGAGACAAATCATTGTGAACTTAGTGGGCAATGCTATCAAATTCACCGAGCGAGGTGAAATCCTATTGACGATTACGTGTGCCGATCAAAATGAAAACGCGGTTTTGCTGCACTTTGCTGTTACCGATACTGGTATAGGAATTGCGCAGGAAAAACAGAACCTCATTTTTGATGCCTTCACCCAGGCGGATAGCTCAACAACCCGCCGCTTCGGCGGAACTGGGCTGGGGCTTGCCATCTCCTCACGAATGGTCTCTCTGTTCGGGGGGAAGCTGGAACTCACGAGCGAGTTGGAAAAGGGAAGTACTTTCTCCTTCACCGTGTGGTTGGATCGAAGCGCACAGGTTCAAGTTGGAAAATCCCATATGCAGTCTGACTTCTTAAACGGCACGAACGTCCTGATCGTTGATGACAATGCCACCAATCGCCATATCATCCAAGAAATGGTGCGAGGCTGGGGCATGATTCCGCAAGTCGCTGCCTCCGCATTGGAAGCTCTTGAACAATTGGAATTGCCCGGTGTTCCCATCCCGCTTCTGTTGACGGACATGCACATGCCAGAGATGGACGGGATCATGTTGGTCGAACAGATGAGACGGAATCCAAGACTCGTGGACGTTGGAGTTATTGTTTTGTCCTCTGGGGACCCAAGCAGCGACGCGGACCGTTGGGACAAACTCGGGGTAGCGGCTCGTTTGATGAAGCCGGTCAAGCAATCGGAACTGCTGACCGCGATTGAGAACGCGCTCGCCTTAGGCAATCGTGCAACCGCACGGGTGGATGTGCAAGCCAAGGAAGACTTGCCACCCATCCGCCCCTTGCGCATCCTACTGGCCGAAGACGGACTGACCAACCAGAAACTCGCCGTAGCGCTCTTGCAAAAATGGGGGCACGTGGTGACAGTTGCAAACGACGGTCGAGAGGCCGTGCACGCTTATGAGACCCAGCCGTTTGATCTAGTACTGATGGACGTGCAAATGCCAGAAATGGATGGACTGGAGGCGACCGCATGCATCCGAGTTTTGGAAGGCAAGCTAGGACGACATACTCCGATCGTCGCCATGACCGCCCGTGCCATGAAAGGAGATCGCGAGCAGTGTCTGCAATCTGGAATGGATGGCTATGTCTCCAAGCCCGTCCGGCAACGTGAACTCTATCAAGCTATCGCGGCCTATTTTGTCCCATGAATTTGGAGTGCTGGGATTCATCCGAGCTGTAAAAAGAACCGGCGTCCGGAACCCAATTGCATCTATTGGATTCGGATTTCCGGCCCATCGTACTTCGTAAAAATCATCCTGCCAGCTTGGGTTTGAAGGGTACTTGTCACTACAACACCGATGGTTTGATTAACGCGTTCTCGGCCCCCTTCGACAACCACCATCGTACCGTCATCCAAATAGCCAATGCCCTGGTCTTGGCCTTCGCCGGTTTTTACCACTCGCACTTGAAATCCTTCACCGGGCAAAAACTGAGGGCGAAGTGCACTGGCAACTTGATTTAGGTCGATCACCTCGACGTTGTGCAATTTGGCAACTTTGTTGAGGTTGAAGTCACCCGTGACCAGCTTGCCGTCGAGGTGCTTGGCAAGCAGTACGAGCTTCATATCGACCGGCTGGCCAGCGAATTCAGGCAATTCGCGGTCGTACATCATGAAGTCCATTTTTTCGCTGGTGCGCAAGCGATTCAAAATATCCAAGCCTCGACGCCCTCGGACGCGTCGCAACTTGTCCGAGCTATCGGCAATCGTTTGCAGCTCCAGCAGCACAAACCGAGGCATAACCAGTTGACTATCGAGGATGCTGGTTTCTGCGAGTTCGGCCAGCCGTCCGTCAATGATGCTGCTGGTGTCCAAGATCAACGGCTTCATCCCTTTGAGGTCACGAGAGAACTCAACATAAGGAATCACGAAACGGAAGTCGTCCTTTGTTTGAAGCAACAAACTAATGCAGGTGTAACAAAAAATAGTCATAGTCGCGAGCGAAATATATGACTTAAATCTATTGTTTTCTAACATCGGATCCATGGCGATCGTCAATAGATAGGAAAGCAGTACACCGACCAACAATCCAAAATAGACTGCAGAAATGACTTCGATGCGTTTTCGTGGCAGCAACATGTCGGCGGCAACCACGCCGAACGCGGCCAAAAGGACACCGCTAAAAATCAAATAGGGCATCAAGGGGCCTAAAACTTGAAGATCTGGCGATCTGGCCCAAATTGCTCCTACCCCTGCTGCGACGGTGATAAAGATGACTCGAAGGAACAGAATTGCCAATGCATCGGCAAAAGGGGTCTTCGAAGTTTTATCGAAAGACGCGTCAAAACGAGAGGTGTCCATGGAATTGTCAAATGTCTACGTTCGTGAAGGGAGAGTTGTTCCGTTCAATAATAACGTATTTGAACTGGGCATGTCGCCAGAAATTCCAGAAACACCGACGTTTTGCCACCCCTTCACTAAGGGGCGGTGAATGCCCCCGAGTTTTACTCGGGGGATATTTACCATCGCTCTAGAATAGTTGGACATAACCCCTGGCGTGAAGCCAAAGGGCACTCACTTTGAGCCGCAACGCGCTAGCGTGCGGGCTGCAGGGCTAGTAATCACTTGCAAATCCGGCCCTCATGCTAACGCATTGAGGCTCAAAATCTGCAAAGTGAGTGCCATTGGGCGTGAAGCCTGGTGCCTGCCGTACGTGCTAGCTATTTCGGGGCAACGGTAGCGATCATACGCTTGCCTTGTTGCAAGGGCGGCTGTTCCAACTTGGAAAATTCGGCTAGTTCTTGAAGAACGTTTTCCATGACGCGGCGACCTTCATCGACGTGAGCCATTTCGCGTCCACGGAAGATAACGGAGACTTGGACTTTGTCTTTGTCTTTTAGGAAACCGATAGCTTGGCGGACTTTGGTACCGATATCGTGTTCGCCGGTTTTGGGGCGAAGTCGAATTTCTTTTGTTTTGGTTTGGTGGGTGCGTTGCCCAGACTTCTTACTTTTTTCATATTTGTATTTGCCGAAGTCCATAATTCGGCAAACTGGCGGCTTTTCGTTAGGTGCAACCTCGACCAGATCCAAGCCCGCATCCCGAGCGCGGTTAAGAGCCTCGTCGGTGGTGATTACCCCGTATTGAGTGCCATCGGGCCCAATGACGCGGATAGGGGAGATACGGATCTGATTGTTGATCCTAGTTTGAATGCGTTCGATTGTTGAAACCCTTTCGATTTGAATAAATGAACTCCTCCAGCCGACGTGCCAGATCGTATGTGGGACGAATTGCCCAACCGGTCGGAGACCGGCCAGACTACCTAGGTTAAAGTATCGGCAATTCTGGGCTACTCGGTCAACAGATGTTTGGTTAAATTCTCGAAGCAACAACGCAATAATTGAGACTTTTCCGAACGGGGCTGGGTAAGGGGGTGCAAAATCGAGCTAATGGGTGGAAACAGCTTCCCAGGCCGGAGGGAGTGTAGGACAAGGGCCACTTGCACTTGCAACACTGGCCAAGGTGGCTAACATACCCATTCTGGTGTGCGATCGTTCCGCGAATCACACCTGCCCGCCCTTGTAGCTCAGTTGGTAGAGCAGGTGACTCTTAATCACCGGGTCCAAGGTTCGAGTCCTTGCGGGGGCACTGTGAATTAACCAAGCGATTCGTTGATAAAACCTACCTGGGAGCCGTTTCCCAGAGCGCTGTTTTCAAAACCAGTTTTCGGTATTTACCGAAAATCGATTGTGAAAGGCGTTCTGAAATGGCCAAAATTCCAGCGTATCGACTGCACAAAGCCAGCGGGCAAGGCCTTGTTACCATCCGGGGGAAAGACTACTACCTTGGCGCCCACAACACCAAAGAGAGCAAGTCGAAGTACAAGCGACTGATCGGTGAATACCTTGCCCAAGGGCAACCCTTGACGTTTGGTCAGCCTGCGAACGATTTGACGGTTGCAGAACTGATGGCGGACTACCTGCGGTTCGCCAAAGGCTATTTCGGTGAAGGTGAGAATTCCGAGTTCCACCGGATCAAGCTTGTCATGAAGACTCTTCGGGCTCTTTATGGACCAACCCTAGTTCTAGAATTTGGTCCGCTCCAATACAAGGCAACCCGCGAAACACTTGCTTGTGAGAATGGCAAGCACCGAACGAAGCCAAGAACGCGGCAATACATCAACTCGGCAATGAAGCGACTTGCGAGGATGTTCAAATGGGGTGCGACCGAAGGAAGACTCCCAGCGTCAATCTATGAGTCCCTGAGAATCATTCCAGGGCTCAAAGAGGGTCGATGTGAAGCCCCTGAGTCAAAGCAGATTCTTCCGGTCTCTGATGTTCCGTTGAAGCTACGTTGGTTCACTTGCCAAGTACCGTTGCCGACATGGTTAGGCTTCAACGTCTAACGGGGGCGCTACCAGGGGAAGTTTGTGGGCTCAAGCCTGCGTACATAGACCGATCGGGGAATGTATGGATGGCTGTTTTGGCTGAGCACAAAACAAAGCACCACGGCAAAACGCGAACCATCTACATCGGACCAAAGGCGCAATCCGTTTTGTTGCCTTACCTACTTCGGGATGAAAACGATTTTTGTTTCAAACCTTCAGACTCGGAACGGAAGCGACGAACAACCCAATCGGCCAACCGGGTAACACCCATGAGTTGCGGCAATCGACCGGGAACCAATGTTAAGGCTGCGGCGGCAATGCAACCGGGGGACCAGTACGACGTGAGCGCTTTTCGCCGTGCAATCCATAGGGCTTGTGTAAAGGCCAATGTTCAATGTTGGCATCCAAACCAGTTGAGGCACTCGGCAGCAACCGAGATTCGAAAGCAATTCGGCTTGGATTCGGCAGCGTCAATCCTTGGTCATTCGGATGTTGGGGTTACCCAAGTTTATGCCGAGAACGACAGAACGAAAGCGTTGGCAGTTGCCTTGAAGATTGGTTAACCTGTATTCGACACATCGCAAGGGGAAGTCATGAGCCCCGCGCCAACCGATGCACTCGGAAACCTTAGTTCAGGTGCATCGGTCGGCAGCGATTTCATTTCACTAAGGTATCTAAAAAATGCAAAAGTTCGTTGAAACGCTTGAGCGTTTTTCGTCGGTCGATCCTACGGGTTCCGTTGTTGATGTCCTCGAAGCGGCCAAAGATTTCGACCTGTGCGATTGAAATTGGGACAATCTCAAATGCTAGCATGATTCGCATATGACATTGTAACGTTTTTGTGGTTCGTCACGACGTTTTTATGAGGATCAAAACGATGGCTCGAAACTTGGAAGTATCGATTCGAATTGAAATGAATGAAACCGAGGCGTCGATCGTAAGCCGGGCCGGCTACCAATGCTCGCATTTGAAAAACGGCGGCGAGTACGGATTTTGCTAGAGCATCCCGCAACATCCCGAAGACTCGCTTGGCGATTGACCAAAGAGTTTTTCGCTGATGGCCTGGTGGATCAAACGGGAATGGAAGAGCTTGCCAGTGGGTTGAGAGAACGTCAGCTCGATGTTCGCTGGGCGGTCGAAACGATTCTTCGATCCGAGATGTTTTTTTCCGATGCGAACATTGCAAAACGGATTGCTGACCCAAGTGGAGTCGGGACATAAGGCTTGCTCCTTTCTTTCGTCCACGCGATGTGGGATTCTGTCAAGTCGCCTAGTCCACCTTGTCGAATGGCATAGGCCCGTTCGCTTGGCGATCCACCAAAACTAAAGATGTGACCAAGCCCAATAGACGGAGTGCAGACGAATTTTTCTGTGGGACCATTCACCCACCAAATTCTTTCTCCCGATTCGGGCTCTAAGCCAACCGTCTGCTTAGCGCCTGTTAGGATGATTTGACGGGAGCACACTCGCTTACTTTCGGTTGGACCTTTGACGTAGTTCCGACTGTTTCAATCGGGCCTCTTGCAATACGATCAACTGTTTGAGCCTCGCGACGGATTCCTCCAGTTGCTCCGCGGTCCGGTAGGTCTGTTCCAGCGATTGCTCGATACTGTTGAGCGCTCGCCTGCTTTCCTCCAGATCTGAAGCAACAACCATCTCAGATAACTCCACCGGCTTCTCGGACTTTGATGGACTGGCAACAGACATCGCTACAGACTCCGTGGCGTTCTTATCGGAATCGGACTTGACAACTCGCTTTGGAGCTATGGGGACGATCGTCGCGAATTTGCGAGTTAAATTGCTAACGGGCAAGAGGGTTTCCATGGCGGCCGTGCGTTCGCTCTCCGAATTCGTCAAACTATTGAATCGATAGACGCCGCCTGCGGCATCGGTGCCAATAAGTGCTCCGGGATTTTCAGCCGTCCCGATGTGACAAACCGCGAAAACATCATCCGCTAACTTCGACTGCCATAGAAGCATCGCGTTCTCGGCGGACCACTTTCGAATCCAACCATCGCGTCCCCCCGTAACGATGCTTCCTTGTGGGCCGGGGGCAAGCGATTGGACTCCTCCTTCATGTGCAACCCACTGCTTCTCCGTTTCCAAAGCATGCATATTCCAGATTCGAACAGATCCATCCAAGCTCGCAGAAGTGAGGCGATTTCCATCTTCGGACCAGATGAGTCCGGTGATTCCACCCGTATGGCCTCGCAAAGTCGCAAACTCCTTCCCGGTCGCAGTCTCCCAAACATGAACGCCGCCGAACCGATCGCCGCTTGCCAAAACAATTCCGTCAGGGCTATAGGCAACGGACAAAACCCAATCCGTGTGTTTGCGATGTACGTGCAGCTCCTTCTGCGTCGTGCGATCAAATGTCTTTACCAATCGCGACGTCGTTCCGATAGCAAATTGACTTGCATCCTCAATGCAGTCGATCGACTGTATGTTGTCAGACTCATCACCGACGCTAGGCAACCATTGCTTGGTCATCCAATCCAGCACAAGCACGGTGCCGGATTCACCAACGATTCCAACTGCGATCAACAGAATTTTTCCATCGGAAGAAAATCGCAAAGCGGAAATATTCTGCTCGCCGATCTCGATCGCCTGCGATGCGAACTCGGCAGTTTTCGAATTTAAGATGGCGACTTGATGCAATCCCGCAATCGCCACGACTGGTTCGATTGGGTGAGCCGAAAGGGTGCAAATGGCTGACGCACGCGGAATCGCGCGAAGGGGAGCATAAACAACTGGCGAAAGCAAGTCGGACGGCGACTTGCTATCGGACGGTATCGGCTTGGTCGTTGCAGGCTTGGTCGTTACAGGCTTGGTCTCGTCCGCCAATCCGCTAACGATCCAACGTTCGATGATGTTCAATTCGCGTTGAGGGATTTGGGGCTTGTTGGGAGGCATCTTGGGTGTTTCCAAGTGCGCCGTCAACGTATACAGGGGGCTTTCTTCGAGTTTTCCCGCAACCACAACTGGGCCGGAACTGGAGCCAGCCAGCACTTTATCCAGCGACGACAATACCAGATCCCCTCGAGGTTGATCTTCGTTATGGCAGCGAACGCAGTGCTTCCTCAATATCGGCTGAACGGCATCAAATGAGACTTTTTCGGCAACGGAATCGGCACTTGACATCGTTTGCGCCGACAATCGCGGTGCAAAGTTGGAAACGATGGCAAGCCAGAGTACAACACAGAGTCTCCATGCCCATTCTTTCAACGTCAGAATACGTGGGGTACGAATGCTTGAGACCTGAGTAAGGACCGTTCGATCAATGACTGTCCGATTTTCCCGTAGCGGAAGTCGCCAAGACTTTCGGAATGAGCGGGCGCCGAAACTCTTGGCGAGTTTCGCTACGACACTAGTGGATCGAGTGATCCTAAGCATCAAAGAACTATTGATTATCGAAAAGTGTCGCATCAGTGATTGAATACAAATTCGTTCGAGTTCAGAATAGCCCAGTAGAGGTCTTCGAGTCCTTCGCGAGGATTCGGGTAGTCGCTAAGCTTTACATCAATGGATTTGAGCTCCGCGTCGGTTGGCTGTCGCGTCAGACAACGGACGTAGAGTTCTCTTGCAACTTGCTCGGATGAGCTCGCGGAATCGAGTAATCGGCCAACAAGATTTCCTTCCTTAATCTTGCCGCCGGTCGTCTCACCGTTGAGCAAATGCAGTGCTTGAGATAGTGTCGGGGATGTCTTGACTTCACAGGTGCAAGGGGTTGAACGATTGGAACGGCCGAAGGTAGTCAGGAAGTAATGTGCGGCCAGTCCATCTGCTACTTGTACGGCTCTCGAACCTTTGGGAAGGCCCGGCAATCGGTCAGTCGTTTCGGTGGCTTGACTGATGCAATCGAGTAAGACCTCGGCTCGCATGCGGCGAATCTTTTGATGCGTGAACTCTCGCTCGTCCCACTGATTGGATTCATTGCGGCGTGTCGATGTCTGATAAGTGCGAGACAAGCAAATCTCGCGCATGAGCTTCTTGATTTCAAATCCATTCTCGACCACTCTTCCTGCGAGGTAAGTGAGCAGTTCGGGATTGGAGGGTGGGTTGCTTACTCGCATATCGTCAACGGGATCTACTATCCCAATCCCGAAGAAGTGCGCCCAAACGATGTTGGCGACATTCTTTGAAAATGCGGTATTCTCATTGGACGCGATCCACTCGGCGAGGAGCATTCGATAGTCTTTGCCACTTTCAAGGATCGGCATTTCTGCACCGAGAAACTTAGGCACAACCCGTCGGTTTCCTAATGGATGCAACATCTCACCTTCAGCAGCATTGTAGATCGTTAGCTCTCGTGGATCTTCTGCTTGTTTGTAGCCGACTTGGCTGAAGAACGATGCGAACCCGTAATAGTCATCCATCGTCCAACGATCGAACGGGTGGTTGTGACATTGGGCGCATTGGATCCTAGTCCCCAAGAAAACTTGTGCGATATTTTCGGCAAGCAATTGAGGAGTGGTTTCCGTTTGGTAATAGTTTGTTGCAGGATTTTCAAGTGATCCACCGCTGGCTGGTAGTACCTTTTGAACGATTTTGTCGATCGTCATGCCGGAGTGAACCGCTTCGCGCAGCCATCGATCGTAAAGACGCAGTGCCTTTTGACTGACTCCGTTGTTGGTTCGTATCTGCAATAATTCAGCCCATTTCATAACCCATATGTCCAGGACCTCAGGGCGATCCAAGAGTCGATCGACGAGTTGCTCTCGTTTTTCCGCCGATGCGTCTTGCGTGAACTCGTGGTATTCCTCAGGAGTTGGCAAGAGCCCTACCAAATCGATCGTGACCCGTCGCAAGAATGTTTCGTCCTCAGCAAGTTCGGAAGGGGCCAGATGCATGAATTTCAAACGACTGTCAACCAGCGTATCGATTTCGCCATGCACGGGTCGTTGCGGAAATTCAAACGCTAGATCGGGCCGAACCATAATCGACGCTCCTTGTGTGAACTGGTCGAATCGAGCGAGAATAAATGCGGCACCAGGACCACGCGCATCGACTAAGCCAGCTTCGGACACTGATGCGGCTGAATCGTTGTTGCTAAGAAACACCGCAAGCGATGTCACGTCGCGCTCCGTGCCGTCGCTATAACGAGCCATCACGACGAGCTTCTGTTGTCCCTCGGGTTTAGAAAACACCGACTTTCTGGGGTACACATCAATTCCGACCGGAACAATGGCTCCTAAACCATCTGGCTTGGCACCTTCATGCAACCATTGCACCAAAGACTCATATGCTCGGGTTCCCTCTTCGATACGACCTCCACCGGTATGTGGAACGGTACCGGTCGCCTTGAGCACTACCAAACTGTTCTTGGGATCCGCCAACTGAACCCTTCGGCCTGGTAATTCTCGCGTCAGCCGAAATTGGTCTCCTGAGGGATCGTAGCCGAAAAGGCTGAGTCGAAAACCATCTTTGCCGGATGCGGAACCGTGGCATTTGCCGGTGTTGCAACCGGCACGCGTCAAGGCTGGCAGTACTTCGTTTCGGAACCCGACTGGCGGTTGATCGTTTGCGCCTATCACATGAATATCCGCCTTGCAATCGATGCCTAAATAAGAAACCGTTGCACTAGCCGTTCCATTGTTTTTGGGCAAGAAAGATTCGTGGACGTATTCAACGGCAGAATTCGAACTGTCCTTTGAAACAATTTTCACGGTGGCAAGGCCGGTGACATCTTGCGTACTACCGTCAGAATAAGTCGCGGTGACAACCACAGCCTGCTGATCGCGAGCAGACCGCAATTCGATTGTGGACGGCTCGACCCGAATTGATACAAGCGAGGGAAGCCCCGTTTCCGGTTTGGGTTCCGACGCTGATACGTTGATGCCGAGCAGTAAAACTACGAACGGGCAGAGCAAGTGAGCTAGCTGTTGTGGCATAGGCTTCCAGCCTGTGGACTCAAATAAAAGTTGTAGTAAGTTCATCACAATCCTTGCTTGTTTTTGTGGAGACGCAGTGCTTCAAGCCGGCTTAGTGGACGACCTGATTCGTCCTTTTGCGAAGCACCAGGTGCAGCGATAATCAATTTTGTATTGCGAGCAATGCTATACGATACGTTTTGATTTTCCAAAACACCGCTTAGTCGGCCAACGACAGAATCGAATGTACCAATCGGAGCGTCATCGCCGATTGTCAATTGGAACTTAACGGTCTTGTCAGTGCGCACTACTTGAACTGCGTCGACATGCACACGATTGGGTAATTCTTCCAACGTGGCAACTAACTTTTCAGGTACGAATTCCTTCAATTCAAGTCGACATGCGATTTCAACTCTGGAGCCTCGCTCGACAGAAATAGTATCGATGTCCCCTTTGACAGGTGAATCGCAAACAGCAAGCGAGTGTAGCGAAGTGCAAACATTGGTCATCGAAACGGCAGACCGTCTGCGTGGACGCAACCCCAGTCCAATCGCGGTACTGCCTGTTTCTGAAGAACTCTCGGCAAGCCCTGCTGCTCCCTCCGCAACAAGCGGCCAAACTCCCGCCTTCGCGGCGCGGTTTGCGCGGAGAGTTATCGTACCCGAATCCTTATCGGCTGGTATTCGAGTCTTGGCTTGGCACTCCACCCAATCAGGCAACAACGGAAAAGTTATATCGAGTGGCGCATCGAAGCCCGCATCTCGTTGAACTTGAATGATGATCTCCAACGTGCCATCCACGGACAGAGGCGAAGTGGGTTTCATGATCTCGATGGTGTAAGGAACTGGATCGACCGTGGCAACCGCCATCCGATTCAAGCTGGTCATTTGGAAAATGGAATCCGCTGGTCCGTTCACCAAGTCAACGATCTGCTCAAAACCGCCGGCCGCCTTGGTTGCGCCTGATTGCAAGGTTGCGTTTACTGAGACCAAGGAACCGGATGTCGACGTCGACATATCGGCAGTGAATACAGCAGGAACCACAAATGCCGAGTTCGCGATGCAAGGACAATTAATGGAAACGCCTTCTGGAAGTCCTTCAAATGCCATCCCGACGTCCCCCTCCAATCGATCTCGGCGAACGCCCATCAACGCGAGAGCCCGATTGCCCATTGGGATCGCAATCGTTTGTCCGGCTTGCGAGAGTTTGTTGCGTCTGGGCAAGAACGCAGAGATCGATGATTGCAAAGGCGATACTTCGACGCAATAACTATAATTCATACCCGAGTTCTTTCTTTTGTCTCGAATAGTAACAGCATAAGTTTCATTCGCTTTTGTTTCAAAAACCAGTCTGGTGTCATGACTATCGAAGTCATCACCGCTCGACACCGTTCTGCCACTTTGGTCTCGAACTTCGACGACCGCATCTAAGAGCGAGCCCAATCGAGACGCGAATACCTCGAGACATACGGTTCCGGACTGTTGAGCCGCGAAGCGAAATGTGTTAACCTCGCCCGGTTTGCGGATCACTCCATGCACCGCAACCGGAGGCATCAAGATGCGGTCTCCAGTACCAACTTGGTCCGCCTCGTAGCGAACTTGATCGAATGTGCTGACTCGAAAGGGGATCGGCGAGGGACAAATCAGCCCATTTTCTATGAGTTCGATATGTCGAGTACCGATGAGCCCAGAATCGAATTGAATTCGTTTTTGGGTGGAATCTGCTTCGTCCAACTCGGACGAAGTAAACGAAAGTTCGGTCTCGCATCCAGCTCGGACACCTAAAGGAAAGACACTATATGGCCTCGGGAAATTGCCGATGTGCAGCGCATATTGGCTATCCGCGTCGGCGTTCGCGCCCGCTGTTGTGATCTCGATTGTATAGATTCCGTCCACGGGTGCTAAAGTGGACAAGGCAGGATCTTGATTCAGCATCGGCGTATCGTCGACTCGCTTGAGAACGAGTCCAGAGGGATCGCGAAGCGTTATCGCTGTATCTAGCAACGAAACTCCAAGTCGTACGCCGACGGCCTCTGCGGAGATGCGTTCGCCCGCTTTCGCTTCAACTTGAAACGAGTCGACATCATCGGATTCGAGTGTACCCAAGACTGTGCAGTTGCCCTGAACGAGTAGCTTATCCGTTTCCTTGTCCTCTTGGATCGTTGGAAACGGACTGATCGTGATGGTACGCAACTCTGAAAAACCATTGTCTCCAAGCAACCGAAATGCATGCGGTCCAAGGCTGCACTGCGAGTCGGCTACCATGTGAAGCATGGCTTGCTCATCGCTGGTAGTTTCGATCCGCTCGCAACGAACACCGGGATCGTAAAACACGACTTGTCGAATACTCTTGAGCGCCGCACCTTTGGCAACGACCTTAAATTCACATCCACGCGTTCCCACCGATGGAGTGACCAGCTCGAGGGATGGATTGCCGCTGATCGCATGACTGCAGACGCAACAAGAGATGGTGCAAAACCAAAACAGAATTCGAAGATTATTTTTCATAAAACGATGGTGCCCAAAAGGTACGATATCGCAGATCGCGTTTAGGAGTTCACGCCAATAAACCTTGAGCAACTTTGCCGTTGGTAACAATCGGTTGTGGCCGATCGCCAGGCGACATCAAGGATTTCGCTGCGTCGATTCCAAGCAAGTGATAGACGGTCGTTATGTAATCTTCGACACCTAGCGGTTGGTCAGCGGGTTCGGCAGCGAGTGCATCCGAAGCACCGTAAATTTGTCCACGCTTCACCCCACCACCAGCCATTACAATGCTAAAAACGCGGGGCCAATGGTCTCGTCCTCCTCCAGCATTCACCTTAGGTGTGCGACCAAACTCACTGGTCACTAGGACGAGCGTTGAGTCGAGCATGCCGCGTTGATCGAGGTCTTGAATCAACCCTGCAAAAGCTCGGTCCAGATCGGGCATTTGGGTTTCGATACCGCGATAATGGAATGCATGCGTGTCCCAGGCCCCATACGTTACGGTGACAAAGCGTGCACCCGCTTCTACCAAGCGTCTCGCAATCAGGAACCGCGCACCAGCGGAGGGTCGCAGGACAGGCCCCCATGGCTTCATGCCATAGAGTTCTCGCGTAGCATCCGATTCGCTCTTGAGGCTAAACGCGTCTCTCGCTTGTGGTGAAGCGAGCAGGTCATAAGCTCGCTGGTAAAATGAGTCCATGGTAGCCAGTGAGTCATCTCGTTCTAAGCTTGCAAAATGTCCGTCAACCATTTCCTTCCATGCTTTGCGTTTCTCGAATCGCTTGTCATCGATACCGCTCGGCAAATTCAGGTCTCGAACGGAGAAATTAGATCGAGCCGGATCCGCCCCGAGTGCGAACGGACCGCATGCGTTGCTCAAGTACCCGCTGCCCAAGAATTGGCTCCCCTGATTGGGAACGCAAACGTATGACGGCATGGCATCTCGAGGACCAAGCTCATGAGCGACGACGGAGCCTACACTTGGATAGACCAATGCTGGACTCGGACGGTATCCAGTAAACATGCTGTGTTCGCCACGGCTATGATCTACCTCAGTATGAGTCATGCTTCTAACCACCGTCAACTTGTCAGCTACTTTGGCCGTTTGTTGCATGTGGGAGCTAAAGTAAACACCCGGCAACGCTGTAGCGATTGGATCAAGAATTCCGCGATACTCGGACGGTGCATCCGGCTTGGGGTCGAAGCTGTCCATGTGCGCAAATCCACCTTGAAGGTAGATGTGAATCACTGACTTTGCTTTCGCTTCAAGTTTGCGTGCTTCGGACGCTGCTGCCTGCGATTCGAGCCGTAGTAGATTGCCTAGCGTGAGTCCTGCGCCACCGAGCCAGCCAACGTACATGAAGTCACGTCGCGTTGGTCGCGAGAAGTGGGCTGGGTCACTTTTCCATTGCGAGTTTTGAAACAGGCTCATCCGTGTCTTTTTCCTTATTCTATTGGGCATTCGCGGGTGAAGTAGAAATGGACTCGTACTCAACAACAAGTTTTGGGCGTTGCTTGACGTCATCAAACTCAGATGCATAAAAATCCCAGCCGTTGCCGGCTGTGTTGATGAAAACCCACCCGTGGTTGGCTTGGCCGCTCGACCAAGCTTGAACCGTGTCTGTCACATCGAAGACGATCGTGGAGGAGTTTGCCGCGATCTTGCCAAACGTAAAACTGTCCTTGTGCCTAGAGGCTTCAAAGCCATCGGCGGATACTCCATCGACCATGGAATTCCAAGTTGCAGACCGAGAGAATGGAACCAACATTCGATGGAGATTGACCGTCGATCCTTGATCGAATGCACTGACAAACATTCGAGCAAAAATGACCCTGGCTCCTCTCGGAACTTTATTGGGGCCATCACCAATTATGCCATCGAATCGAATCAGAACCTGACTTTCCCCACCATCGTTATCTGCATCGGACGAAGCGTTCGGGTTGCTTTCCAGAAACGTTGTAGGGGCGAGAGCCCAGATTTCGGTGTCGATAGCGCCAACGTATTGATCGACACCGTTTTGGAATGTCAATTTAGTTGTTTGTGATGGCAACAAAACGACTGGTGGATCGATAGCGTCAGACACGCACGTCAAGACGCCAATGCATGGACACACGACGAGCCAAACCCAAATACTTTTTACTCTTTTTGGAATATGCATCGATCGTTCCGTTGATTGTCCACCAGAAACACTGTGATTGTCCACCAGAAATACTGTGTCCCGAAAGTTAGCGATTACACCTTAACGTTTCGCGAAGCAGCGATGAATAAACCAAGAATCCATCTTTCGTTATTCCACCGCTGCGCGGGTTTAACATTACTTGGCGATCGCCGCTGGTGCTGCACTGACTTCTGCTTTGGGTTCCTTCTCAGCTCTTCGTCGCTCGGGTACCGCAGGAGTCACTTCGGTCATTCGATTGGGTTTGCCGGGTTGCTTTTCCAAAACAAATCCATCGTACAAGTCGCCGATAGCGGTACGTGATTCGTAATAGAGTTTGTCTCCGTCAATGCGTATAACCTGATACAACTGAGTATCTTCAGCGACGCGTTTCATAATCGTATTTGGCGAAAGGTTGTACATCTTTGGACCGCTTACGGAGACGACGTAGACAGTTCCAGTGAACGTGTCGACGTTTTTGACTCCGGTGGGAACATTTCCAATCGTGTTTGGAATAGCAACTGGTGTGTCGAGTCCTGTCCGACCGTAGGTGTGGTCGTGACCCTGAAGTACGAGATCTACTCGATACTTATCGAGAATTGGCTTCCAGAGATTGCGGAGCTTTTCGTTGTCGCGGTCTTTGGCGGTCGAAAAAATTGGGTGATGGAAATTGAGGACAACCCAGCGTTGTTTATTCTTGCCGAGCACATTATCCAGCCAGGCTACCTGTTCCTCGAGCTTTTCGTTGCTGTTCATCGAAACAATCAACGTGTCCTGATACTGCAACGTGTAGCAAGTTTCCTCGAGCCCTTCTGGGCAATCTTGGGGTAGCGTAAACTGAGGTCGCCAGTGATGCGAAAGTCGACTCTTGCCACCCTCGCTTTTCTGCATCTCATGGTTTCCAACGCTCGGGACGCTTGGAATCATCGCATTGAGCCACGCACCCGCACCGAACCACTCACCCCATTCTCCGTCGGATTGTGCCGAATTGATCAAGTCGCCAGCATGTATGATAAACTTGGCTTTTGGTGCATCGGAATGGGCTTCGCGAATGACTCGCGACCACATCGAGCGAAGATTGTTCTGAGCGTCTCCAAAGTAGATGAATGAAAAAGGTTCGGCTGAATCTTTTTCGGTCGAAAAATGGAACCACTCGCTCCAGTTAGTTTTATCTCCAACGCGATAAGCGTACTTGGTACCCGGCTTGAGTCCCTTGAATTGAACGCTGTGAAAATGCGCGGTGTTGATGTCGGTTTTGAGTGCCGTCGACGTTGCATGGACCGTTTCGGAAAGCACAGCGAAGTCAGGGCCGCCACCAGCGATTGCCAACTCAGCGTAACCATCGGTGACTTCGATGGAAGTTCGCCAAGTAACGGCTTGGGTGGTCTTTGGGTCGCCGGCCCAAGTGAGAATGATTCGGTCTGGAATAGGAGTCGGCTGGTACATCTCAGCCGGTTTGACAGCTCGAACCGCATGCGAATGCGGCTTGTCATCATCATGAGCTGATAGTGTTTGGATGACGGAAAGATTGGAGACAATGAAAGTTGCAACAAGGTACTTGAATTTTTTTCGAAACATGGCATCACTTGAACCGAGATAGGCTGGATTCGTTGCATGGACATTGAGGCGACATGCAGAGGTCGCCAGCATGAGAGGAATGCTATTCCTACGATGTTAAGAATGGATTAACGTCAGATTAATTTCCAGGCGAAGTTTTGCCACGACTAAGAATCAGTAGGGTTGTAGCCACGCTTGCCAAAGCGTGAGGGAGCTGCAAATTACGACCTGCCAATACAATAGGCCATAAAGCTTGACCTGTTCATCTCGCAATCTTCATTCGTTCTGAATGATCCCGTGGGAGAACGTTCGAACTGAGCGTTTGCTCAGCGGTCTTATCCCATTAATCATGTTTTGGAATCCTAGAATGAATCTCAGTCGACTTCGGCGTTCGGTAAGTGCTGCATTTACGCTTGTGGAGCTTTTGGTGGTGATTGCCATTATCGGCATACTCGTAGGTCTTCTTTTGCCTGCCGTTCAAGCGGCGAGAGAAGCAGCGAGAAGGATGTCCTGTGGCAACAACATGAAACAAATTGGCTTGGCATCCCTCAATCATGAAAGCTCGTACAAGCGATTGCCTCCAAGTCTTTTTGTTGATATCGGTCTGCCGCCGGGTGGTAGCGGTCAACCAGGTTCGCCGTATCCAGCGATTGTGCATTGCTGGAGCGTATACCTGTTACCGTTCATCGAGCAAAATAACGTTTACCAGGCCTACGATCAAAAATTCCCTTGGTTCTCTTCGCCAAGCCTTGTGCCAGGGACACCGAACAATCAAGCAGCACTGAAGACCATCGTACCTGCATTCATTTGCCCTTCGTCACCTGGTGGAGCAGAACGAAGAATCAGTGGCACCTATTCATTCGGAGCCACATTCCCATTTCAAGACTTTGCTGCAACGGATTATGCAACATGCAGCTCGATCAATCCTAATTCGATCACTTTCTTCGGTTACGCATCGGGAACATCGCAAAACGATCTCTTTAGCTCCCTCGGCCCAGAAGTAAAGGGCGCTGGTGCGGTGCCCGTGTTGGCGTTTCCACCACGACGAGCCAACACGATCGCCTTTGTTACCGATGGGACCAGCAACACCATCCTAATGTGCGAGTGCGCAGGTCGACCAGACTTTTACATCAACGGCAAAAAGAACACTTCAAAATATCTCAAAGACGGCGGTTGGGGACATCATGAAAATGACTACGGTCTCGATGGAGCAGTTTCTGGGACGACAACTTCTCCAGGCAATTGCGTAATCAATTGCCACAATGACAACGAAACATATGGATTCCACGCCGGTGGCGCTACGCACGGATTGACGGATGGTAGTGTACGCTTCCTCAGTTCGAGTATATCTCCTCAGACGTATGCAGCGTTGATTACCGCCAATGGTGGTGGAAGAACGCCAGCGGAAACATCCCCGAATTCCGACCAGTAACCGATTCGTCTCCGAAGTCTTTTGCAAGAGCTAAAACACCTTGAAATCCGCTTTACTGTCTACTGTTTTTTTTCTTTCGTTCGTTGTCGGATGCGGTTCGTCGGAACCAACCCCTGTGCCAACAAAAGGGGTTGTAAAGACCAAAAACGGACGTCCCTGCGACAACGCATTGGTTGTTTTTCATCCAATCGATCAGGGACATTTGAACGATCCGAAACCGGTTGCCACAACCAACACGGAAGGGGAATTTGTGTTAACTACCTTTTCTGGCAACGATGGGGCTCTTCCTGGTGAATACGCGGTAACTGTGGTCTGGCCCGGGAAAGATCCCAAGGCCAGCAAAATTTCCGTGACAGGCGAAGGGGGATCTGTCGGTGCTGATCAACTGAAGGGCAAGTATGGAGACCCGAGCAAGCCTTTATTGAGAGCAACGGTTGCAAAAGAGGGTGCGCCAGCACTAGCATTCGAAGTCGATTGAGATTTTTGGCCCATTTTCAAAAGCACCTGTTGGCTGCATCGAAACTTTACCGAATTTGAACACGACCTAGGCATGTTCTCAATCAGTTCGACCTAAAATCGTTCCCCTGTAGCAGAAGCAGTGGAGCCAAGCGCAACTTGGATGACAAAGTATTTAGTCTTTTCGAAAGAGGTAATGAGACTATGTTTAGAGCATTGATGAAGAGTGAATGGCTGTGCAAAACAATGGCTTGCAGCTCGCTGTTGCTAATAGGATCAGCAAGTAATTTTAGTGTACAAGCGCAAGAGAAATCGGCAAGCGAAATCTCGCAAAGGGCCACGAATCGTTTCCCAGGTCCGACGAACAACGGCTACTTGCTTCCCAACGGCTGGCACATCACTCCGGTTGGCAGACAGATCGAAACAACAGACCTTCTTTTGAACATCCTTCCGATGAAAGACTCGAAACATGCTGTTATCGCGACGAGTGGGTTCAATGAGCACAACATCGCGTTGGTCAATATAGACACGGGTTCGTTCGTTTCCAAAGAAATGGCTTACCAAAGTTACTATGGACTCGCCTTGTCAGCGGACGAAAAGAAAGTTCTTTGGTCAGGCGGAGGTGCTGGTCGCCTGCATACGTTTGACTTAGCGGACGACAAACTAACTCGCACGAGTGAGTCGGAGCAAAATCCTCGTTCGATGCGTAGAGAAGAAGCGACCGCATTAAGAGCCCAGTTGACGAAGGACAAGTCTTTTCGGAGCGGACTCTGCCTTGATGAAGGCCGTCAATGCATTTACTCACTCAAAATTAACGCGGGCAAGCTGGCTGTGATTCCCAATGGTTCCGACGAGGTAAAGGAAATTGATTTGGGAGGACGACCCTATGATGTCCAGATGAGCCCGCGAAACGGTTTGCTTTATATCTCGGACTGGTCAGAGCGTCGCCTTACAATAGTCGATCCCGTTTCACTCCGCATGGTTGCGAGAATCCCTGTCGGCGAACACCCCAACCAAATTGCCTTTCATCCGACGGATGATCGTCTCTTTGTGGCGTGCGCATCGTCCAACGGCGTTTGGGTCGTCGACACCAAACGAGGCACTGTGACGGAGACAATTTTTACCGGACTCTTCCCTCGTTCACCCGAAGGAAGCACTCCCGATGCGTTGGCATTATCTCCCGATGGAGAAACACTCTTCGTCGCAAATGCGGACAACAATTGCATCGCGGTAGTCGAAGTCGAGCATCCCAATCGCAGCAAGGTCAAGGGATTCATCCCAACCGGTTGGTATCCTACGGCAGTCGCCGTCACACCGGACGGAAGGAATTTGTTGGTCGGAGTTGGCAAAGGAAACCAATCCAAGGCAAACCCTATTCCGAAAGTCGAAGTCCCCGATTCGAAGCTGACCGAAACGGAACAAGTCGTTAAAAAACTTCAGCCATTCCCATACATTGGAACCAACATGAGCGGTGCTCTTTCAATCGTTCCGATTCCAGACGATACAACCCTTAAAACATACACGCAACAAGTTTATCAGAATTGCCCTTATTCCGATGATTTGCTAACTACAGTTCCAAACGCAGTTCCAACTGCCATTCCAACGAAGGTAGGTGCGCCAAGCCCGATCAAATATGTGATCTATGTGATTAAGGAAAATCGAACCTACGATCAAGTTTTGGGCGACTTAGCAACGGGCGACAAGCCAAAAGGGAACGGCGACCCAAGCTTGTGCATGTTCCCACGCAACGTTACGCCCAACCACCATAAACTTGCTGAACAATTCGTGCTGCTGGACAACATGTATTGCAACGGCCAAGTGAGTCGCGACGGTCACCCATGGAGCACAATGGCGTACAACACCGACTACATTTCACGAGACTGGCACCTGACTTATTCACAAAGATTGGGGGTCGATGACGATGACGAAGGCGACTTGTCCAATGCGCCATCGGGTTATTTGTGGGATGCGTGCATGCGTGCAGGGGTCAGCTATCGGAACTACAAAGAATACGGCAGTCGCGTATCGGATGATGCAGGCAATACCAAAATGGAGGGCAGGGTACCCGGGCTTGTTGGCCACATGTGCCCTAATTTCGGAATCGGCAAGGGGCGCGAACGAGACATGGACTTGATCGAGGTCATGCTGACCGAATATCGACAGTTCATTCAAGACAAAAACATGCCCAAGTTCATCATGATGAGTCTTGGCGAAGATCACACCGACGGTACGCGACCGGGTTCATTTACGCCCCAAGCGTGCGTTGGCAGCAATGATGTCGCGTTGGGAAAGCTCGTCGATGCGGTAACCCATGGTCCTCTTTGGGCAGAAACCACGATCTTTGTAATCGAAGATGATGCGCAAAACGGACCAGATCACGTTGACGCTCATCGTACCGTCAGCCTTGTAATTAGTCCCTACGCGAAGCGATCGTTCGTTGACAGCACTCAGTACAGTACCGTAAGTATGATCCGAACCATGGAACTCATACTCGGACTTGAGCCCTTGTCGCAATACGACGCGGCGGCCCGCCCGATGTTCAATAGCTTTACCAACGTCGCCGATTTGACTCCATACGATCTTGAAAAGGCACAAATCAATCTTGAGGTCAAGAACGATGCCTTAGCGTACGGTGCAGACCGATCCATGATGATGGATTTTACCGAATACGATCGGATCGATGACTTCGAATTGAATGAAATTCTTTGGCGATCCATCATGGGACTAGATGCGCCGTTGCCGCCGGCGGTTCGTCGTGCAATCGCATTCCGATCCTCAACACCAAAGCCTGGCGACACAACACCATGATGGCACTTCTCAGTTGCCTCGTTCAAATAGGAAACATGAGTTCGTGATTTTAGAGAACCCTTCGGCCAAGTTGTTTGTTGTCGACACCAACGTTATTCTGCATGACGCGGAGTGCATTCTCCGGTTCCAGGAAAACGACATTGCGATCCCGATTACGGTTCTTGAGGAACTGGATCATTTCAAAAAAGGAAATGATGACATCCATTTTCAAGCGCGAGCCTTCCTGAGAAGGCTCGACGATCTGGCAGGCAATGTACTTTCACCCAACGGAGCCTCATTAGGCAACGGACTCGGTTCCATTCGCATTGTGTTAGGGGATGAACCAGATCCACGGTTGGGTAAGGCCTTCCTTGTGGACACCCCGGATCATCGCATTTTGGGGGTAGCCCTGATGCTCCAAAAACAGGAGTCCGATCGGCCAGTCGTTCTTGTTTCGAAAGACACGAACTTGAGACTCAAAGCCAAGTCCTTTGGAGTTACCGCGCAAGACTACAACAACGACAAGGTCGAGAGTTTTGAAAAAATCTATACAGGCAAGCGATTGATCAATGATCTTCCGGATGACTTATTTGCCCTCTTTGCGGAAAACGGTGGTCATGTCTCGGCAAGCCTTGTGCCAGGTATCCGGGCTCCCATTGCAAACGAGAATTTCATTCTGCGAAACTACAATCGCTCGATCCTTGTTACCTATGATGGCAGAGACAAATCGTTCAGGCGAATCGATCGGATTTCTGCGGCAGGGGTACACCCACGGAATGCGGAACAGTCATTTGCATTGCGAGCCCTGCTGGATGACCAACTTAAACTGGTCACGCTGACTGGAAAGGCGGGCTCAGGCAAAACGCTGCTTGCTCTTGCGGCGGCAATCGAAAGTCGATCGCATTTTAGTCAGACATTGCTTGCAAGACCCGCGGTTCCACTAAGCAACCGTGACCTTGGTTATTTGCCAGGAGACATTGATGCAAAACTGGATCCGTACATGCAACCCCTTTATGACAACCTAGCCGTCATGAACAATTCGTCCGGAAACGGAAATACTGCAAACCGAAATCGGGAATTCCTTCAATCGAATCAAGTCGAGGTGACGCCACTTGCGTACATACGCGGCCGAAGTCTACAACGTGTGTTCTTCATCGTGGACGAAGCCCAAAACTTAACGCCCCACGAAATCAAGACTGTAATCACTCGTGCAGGAGAAGGTACCAAGATCGTTTTTACTGGCGATATACAGCAGATCGATCACCCGTATCTCGACTCGCTTTCGAATGGATTGAGCTACTTGATCCACCGAATGGTCGGCCAGCCAATTTTCAGCCATATTGCACTGGAGAAAGGCGAACGATCCGTGCTTGCTGAACTTGCAAGCAATCTGCTCTAGCGATGGAGGTCATTCTTTTGAGAGACCGTGCGTTCGAATGCCACTCGCCTTCGGCCAAGATCAAACGAAGCACCCTGCGACCGGAAAAAAAGATTTCTGTCGATTGACTGCGCGTGTAGTCATCCGGTATACTATGACTACACGAGTCGTCAAAAACCGCAGTCCGCCGGAGCGAGATAACATGCCTGACCCCAAGGCCTCACTTGGTTCTACCGAAATCGAAATCCTGCGTTATATGGGCGAGCAGGGTCCGTTGAGCGTCGGCGATGTGGCTGACCATTTCGCCGAGACTTCGGGGCAAGCCCGCACGACGATTCTCACCATCATGGAACGTCTGCGAAAAAAGGGCTATTTGACGCGCAAGCAGATGAAGGGCGTGTTTCGTTATTCACCTAAGGTTTCTCAGCAATCGCTATTGAAAGGTCTCGTCAAGCGGTTTGTGGATACGACACTCGCGGGTTCCGTGTCTCCCTTTGTAGCCTATCTCTCCGAGGGAGGCCCAGTATCGGAGCAGGATCTACAGCAGCTTAAGCAACTGGTTGAGGATCTCGAACAATTTCGGAAGGGTGGTGACGAATGAGTGACTTCGCCAACCTACTGGCTGTCTGGGGATCGGCGATGTGGCGCGCCAGTTGGCAGGGCGGGCTGTTGGCGCTGGCCGTGTGGTGCGTCTGCCAACTAGTGCCGGCGTTGCCTGCGAGGTTTCAATGCTGGCTTTGGCGGCTCGTGATGCTGAAGTTTTTGGTCGCGCTGTTGTGGTCAGTCCCAATCGAATTGCCGCTTCTTCCCGCGGCCGAACCGGTAGCGTGGACGGCGACCGAGCAAGTAATGTTTAATCCACTGCCGTTGGACGGCGCGAGCGCGGTGCCACAAGAGCCGCTCCGCTTCGTCAGTCCGCTGTCGCTTCTATTCGCCGCTTGGGTCGGCGTAGTCCTGTGGCAATGGGTTCGAATCGTCGCCGCGTGTCGCCAAGCCTGTTGGCTTAGTAGCGGCTGCCGCGCAAGCGAAGAACTAGATCTTCTTGAGCCGCTGGGAAGATTCAGCAAGTTGGTCGGCCTCGCGACGCCGCCACGGCTGCTTCAATCAGATGGCTCTGGCAGCCCACTGTTAGTCGGCATACTGTGGCCCGCCATTGTGCTTCCCACGACGACGTTGAAGCACCTAGATACCGCCGAACGCGAACTAGTAATCGGGCACGAAATTGCCCATGTGAAGCGGCGCGATCTGCTTAGCGGACTCGTGGCTGCGGTGATTCGCGCGCTGTTTTTCTTTCACCCGCTGGTCTGGCTCAGTGAGCGGCAG
>JBBRJI010000002.1:0-34522 GCA_038219625.1 Pirellulales bacterium
ACTTGTTCCGTAAAGTCAAAAGCGTCATCATGACGAGCGCTACTGTAGCCACGGGCCAGAGCAAGGGGAAAGGCTTTGCCTTTTTTCAAGGACGCATCGGTGCCACGGGTTCGAAGACGCTACAAGTCGGAAGCCCATTTAATTATCCAAAACTTGCGGAAGTTCATCTGATCACGGATATCGCGGATCCATCCTTGGACAAGATGAAGTACGAACAGGCCATCATCCCTGTGCTCAAGCACTTCGTCGGCCAGAGCGATGGCCATGCGTTCGTCCTATTCACCAGTTACGACATGCTTAGGAAGACTTGTACAGCACTGACTCCGTGGATGAACGAGAACAACTTGACCATCTACTCGCAGGCCGACGGTGTCCCACGTAATCAATTGCTCCAAGCATTCAAGAAAAATCCTCGAGGTGTTTTGTTTGGTGCCGAGAGTTTCTGGCAAGGGGTAGATGTTCCTGGCGATGCGCTCCGACTGGTGGTTATCAGCAAACTGCCCTTTAGCGTTCCTGACCATCCATTGCTAGAAGCCAGACTCGAAGCGATTCGAAAAGCTGGCGGCAATCCTTTTCAAGACTATCAGTTACCGGAGGCGGTGATCAAATTCAAACAGGGCTTTGGTCGTCTTATCCGAACCGCGACAGACTCCGGAATCGTGGTCGTTACTGACCCTCGCTTGACGACCAAAGCCTATGGCCAAACGTTTTTGGATTCCTTGCCACGGTGCCCCGTCGTGCGCGTTCCTGCATCCCGACTGATTCGTTCCTAGCCAATGAATCTAAACCAAGTCTTGGATGCGAGCGAGCACGATGCGTTTCAAAAGGCTCTGCAGAGTTTTAGCGATCGATGTGTTCGACTTCATGCGAACCGCATGGAAATGGAACTGCCGTTCGCCGTTATCGAGGTACCTTGGTATGCATGGGGGCGTTTTCTAGCCGATTCTACCATTCGGCCAGCGTCGTTCTTGAACTACGCAACGGCTGACTACTACATTCAGGATGCCGCATCGCTGCTGCCACTTGCACTCTTAGACCCACGGCCCACGGACATGATCTGCGATTTATGTGCGTCCCCTGGTGGCAAGGCATCGGCGATTGCAGAGCGACTAGGACGGGATGGATTCCTGTTGGCGAACGAGAGCATCCGATCTCGAGTCGACGTCTTACGTTACTCATTGGCTAAAACGGGCAATCCCAGTTTCGCCGTTTCCTCGTACGACCCAGACGATCTAGCGAGTCGCATGCCGCATGCGTTTGACGCGGTGTTGGTCGATGCACCCTGTAGCGGTCAGACGCTTGTGGGACGAAATAAGCGTGATGAGAATGCATTTTCCGAGAATCAAATTGAACATTGTGCCCTTCGTCAGCAACGCATTCTTCAGTCGGCCATACGGATGCTCAAGCCCGGTGGCCGATTGGTCTATTCCACATGTACGTTTGCGGTGGAAGAAAATGAAACGCAAATTCGGTGGCTGCTGGAGCAGTTTCCGGATGCTTGGGAACCGATCGAGCCCAAGCCGCTTGATGCCTGGCGTTCTCCCATTCAAGCTGGTTGCTATCGACTGTGGCCCCATCGCGACCGCTGTGCAGGTGGTTTTGCCGCTGCGCTTCGACTGGTGAAAGAGATCGATTTTGAGCCAATGGCGTTAAGTACCCGAATTGGTAAACATCGTGAGATGTTGGTAGGAAAGACAAAGCAACGAACGGAACTTGAGAAACAAAAGAGAGTTCAAGAGATGCTTGATGCGATAGGGGAGTTCTCGCTTGTGAGCACCGAATGGCAAAAGGGTTACGCGCAATGCATGACAGCCGGTGTACGGAACGCAATGGAAAGAAACTCAGCCGTTGCAATGGAGCCAATGGCCGTCTTGATCGAGTCCGGCAATCATTTTGTTCCAACACAAGGGTTAGCGCTATTGGACAAAAAGTTTTTCATACCGCATCGCGGCTTGGAATTGGGTACGGGACAAGCAAAGATTTTTGCGGGCGGAGCGTCGGTAGCCATAGAATCGTCAACTGAGCAAACGCACTCGCGAGGGTTAAGCGGTTGGGCCGTTGCAACCTGGAATGGCAGAGGGCTTGGTTGGTGCAAGGTACTTAGCAACCGGCTAAACAATCATTTGCCACCCTGGGCGAGATTGAGTATTGATTAGACGGCGGTCAGTCGCTCCGCCGACGGACGGTCCGTGTAGCCTTAGACCCAATGCCGATTCCTTCTCAAGCATATGGTTTAGCCGTTGAATTGGGTCGTGCGGATTTCGAATGTTTGGCAATCGAGGGAACGCGAGAAGCGAGGACTCGAGTCGGCGGAGCGACTCGACTACGAAATCAAATCATGCACCACGTTGCCATGCACATCGGTTAGGCGATAGTCGCGTCCTTGGAACCGATACGTTAGTTTTGTGTGATCGAATCCAAGCAAGTGCAACCAGGTCGCTTGAAGGTCGTGAACATGAACGGGCTTGTCTACGATAGAAAAACCGAGTTCGTCGGTGCTGCCGTAGTCGAAGCCACCCTTAGTCCCTCCACCTGCCATGAACATAGTAAAGCAATCTGGATAGTGATCGCGACCAAGTTGAGCCCCGACGGCCGTGCGACCTTCGCGGAACGGTGTACGACCGAACTCGCCTCCCCAGATGACGAGCGTGTCATCCAACAGGCCACGCTGTTCCAAGTCCTTGATCAACGCCGCGACAGGTCGGTCCATGGTTTCGCATTTCTTGGTGAGGCCATCGCGAATATCTTCGGCTGGTCCGGTTCCATGAAAATCCCAGCCCCAGTCGAAGAGCTGAACGAACCGCACCCCCGACTCCACCAGTCGCCTCGCCAATAGGCAGTTATTGGCCAAACTCGCCCCTCCGACTTTTGCACCGTATGCGTCAAGGGTCTCTTGCGTCTCTTTGGAAATGTCCATGACTTCGGGAACACTCGTCTGCATCCGAAAGGCGAGTTCGTACTGTGAAATACGTGTTTGTGTTTCGGGGTGGCCAAGCTCCTCGGCTTGAATGGCATTGAGTTGGCTGAGCGTGTCCAACGTCTTTCGACGTAGATTGCGATCCATACCAGCCGGATCCGAGGCAAATAGAACGGGGTCCCCTTGCGAGCGACACTGGACTCCTTGGAAAACGCTGGGCAGGAAGCCGCTACCGAATGAACTCCTACCACCGTTTGGTTGTACGCCACTACTGATAAGAACAACAAAGGCCGGCAGGTTCTCGTTTTCACTTCCTAGTCCGTAAGAGACCCATGAACCAAACGAAGGCCGACCGCTGCGTGGCGAACCGGTGTAGATCAAGAGCTCGGCGGGCGCATGATTGAATTGGTCGGTGTGCATGCTGTGTACAAGGCAAAGATGGTCCGCGACACCTTGCAAATGCGGCAAGCAATCCGAGAGCATCACCCCGGAATTTCCGGAGGCAATGAATTTGTGGGAAGTACCAAGGAGCTTCGGAACACCGGTGGTGAAGGCAAACTCCTTGCCTTTGAGGACCGAGTCGGGAGCATCCTGGCCATTGAGTTCGATCAACTTGGGTTTGTAGTCGAAAAGATCAAGGTTGGGTGGCGAACCGGTCATGTGCAGGTAGATCACACGTTTTGCCTTGGGCGCAAAGTGTGCGACTTTCTTTGCAATGGAGTCGGCTGCGGCTGCCGAATTCAACGGTGATGTGCCTATGAGGTTCGATAGAGCTAATGCTCCCAGGCCTGTCGACGTCTGGCCTAAAAAGTACCGTCGCGTTCGCAATGCGAGTTGTTGTTCGATAATGGAGTTCATAGTTCGATCGGTTTGGTTGGTTTCGTCGTTTAACCGTTAACCGTAGGCGTACGTTAATGGTATCGAGTACGCCTACGGCTGACTGTTAAACAAATAATTGAACGGTATTGGGGTTGAACGAGAGGTAGAGATTTATTTAAGGGGTCATTAGAAACTCGTCGAGGTTCAGAATTACATTGCAAATGGTCGTCCATGTTGCAAGTTCGACCGGATCTGCGTTGGTTGGCAAAGGACCGATTGGCTCGGTTGCTAGTTTGATTGCTCGCTCGGGTTCGCTCGCCAGTTCATTTCGAGTCTGGAGATACAGTTTTGTGATCGCTTCCGTTTCTCGGGCAATCGGCTGACGCGAAAGAGTCAATTCAAAGACCCGTTCGACACGCTTTTCGATGGAACCGTTGGGCAGTTCGTAAACGACGATTCTTCTTGCTAGTCCTTGGGCAGCTTCGACATAGGCTGGATCGTTTAACGTAACGAGGGCTTGTAGCGGTGTATTGGTTCGATCTCGCCTGAGCACACAAACTTCACGATTCGGTGCATCGAAGGTTGCCATGGATGGGTATGGGTTCGACCGACGCCAAAGGGTGTACAGTCCGCGTCGAAAGCGATCTTCGCCTTTGCTAGTATCCCAATCGGTTTTACCGCCGAATGCGGCAGTCAAGCCGAGTGACGGTTGCGGAGGGCGAGCAGGAGGACCGTATAGACGTTGAGACAACAGACCAGCTGATGCGAGTGCCATGTCGCGAACTTGTTCGGCCGACACTCGAAAGCGAGGGCCTCGCGAAACATAAACGTTGTCAGGATCTTCTTCGTATCGTTTTGGCGAAACCGAGGATTGCTGTCGGTAGGCAGCCGACATAACGATGTTGCGAATCAACCGTTTCGTGTCCCATCGATTGTGTATCAATTCGGCTGCCAAATGATCCAGCAACTCAGGGTTGCTCGGCAGATCGCCTTGGGACCCAAACTCTTCGCTTGTCCGGACAATGCCGACGCCGAAGAAAGTCTCCCAATAGCGATTGGCAATCACACGCGCAGTGAGCGGATTGTCTGGTTGCATCAGCCACCTTGCGAACTCCAAACGGTCCATTTTGGCAGGAACACCGTTTCCGATTGTTGGTTTCCATGGATGAAAGGCTTTGGGCACGTCAGGCGATACCAAATCACCTTGAACCTTGTAATTGCCTCGTATTTGGATATGCGTTTTCCGTTGTTTGTCGGCGTCTAACTCACTGAGAATGGGAACAGTCGTTGTCGGCTTGATTTCATTGATTTTTTTTCTTAGCGCATCACGTGAGTCACGCAACGCTGTTCGACTCGGTGCCGTTGTTGAAACGTAATGCAAATGAAGTGAGTCGTTGTCGGAGTTGGAACGAGCATCGGGCTCAAGGGATAGTAATTTCGCAATTCGCGCTGGCAGGCCAATCATTCGCTCGGCACGAACATCGGTGGCGAATCCAACCGCAAAGCTTGCAAGCAAGGCACGTCGATAGGTCGACTCGAATTTCAGCGTAAGTCGTAGCGAGGCATTACCTACTAAATTATTGTTGGCGATGAATTCTTTCAGTTTGCGAGTTTGGATTGCGATGTTCAGTTGGTGCGGTTGGTCAATCGAGCCACCCACCGCCCATCCGGACTTTGCGTCCCCGTCGATCGCATTGGTAGGAGCGAAGCCATCCTGTGCATAGTCGGCGTTTGCAAGGAGAAGGGGGACCTGAATCGAAGACTGGATTGCAAACGATTGGCTCGCCTTGGGTTTATCGATGATGGACTCCCAAAGTATTTTTCGCTCCTCGGAGAGGATGGTTAGCCGCGCGCCTGCCAATCGACTTCCCACGTCCGCATCGGCCCGGTTCCAGACAACGATTTTGTCGATCGACGCGTCCTTGCCCAGGTCGACTTCCCACCATGGATCGGCACCGCTTGCCGTATGGGTGGTTGAATTGTCTGTGTACTTTCCCGACGTGTTGCCATCGAGTGCTCGTTCGGCCTTGCCCTCGAAGTCAGTACTGCTTTGCGTTGCTTTGCCCGCCTTGGCTAAGTTCTCCTCGTTGGAAAAAATTTGAACCTCGGCGAGCGAAAGGATTTTGCCTTCTCCTGGCAATTCGATTCGTACAAATCTGCCGCTCATTGATTTGGAATCAAGACTGATCAAGCTGGCGGCCAAATTAGTTAGAACAAAGTTTCCATCACCGATGGCAGCGCCACCGTTGGGCAAGGATGCATCGGGAATGCTTCGCACTTGTAGACCCGACAGAGAATCGATCGAAACACCAATTGGAATGGGTAGCTCGATCGTGTAGGTATCGGTGTCGGCAATCGCCTCAACTTTGATATCGCCATTTTCTTTGATTGTGATAGGGGACTTTGACTTAGCTTTGGCAGTTGAGGGTAGGAAGGACTGCCAGAGGATGGGTGCGTGCAGTTCCTCTGCCCAACTTCGTTGTTCAGGCCTGAGTGTTTCATCGGGAGTTGTTAGAGCTAGCTCCACTGTGGCGAGTTCTTTTTGCGTCTCATCTTGATCGCGGCGTTGTTCGTGGGTGAACCACTTGAGGGTCGGGCTTTCGTCTGCTCGGTCTGCGTCCTTGGTTTGATTCAATATAGCGAAGACCTGAAAATACTCGGCTTGAGTGATCGGGTCGAACTTGTGGGTGTGGCATTGCGCGCAGGCCATCGTGACCCCCATCCAGACCGCCATGGTGGTGTTCACGCGATCGACGACAGCTACGTTGCGAAACTCTTCGTCGTTGGTGCCACCCTCATTGTTGGTCAATGTGTTGCGATGAAAGGCGGTGGCCACCAGTTGCTCGTCTGTTGGGTTGGGGAGCAAATCTCCAGCCAGTTGTTCGATGGTAAACTGGTCGAACGACATACCTTCGTTGATGGCTTTGATGACCCAATCGCGATAGGCCCAAATCGTCCTGGGCGGATCGTCGGCATAGCCAGCCGAGTCCGCGTAGCGAGCAAGGTCAAGCCATTTTCGCCCCCAGTGTTCGCCGAGCGCGGGCGAAGCCAACAATTCGTCGACCAATTGTTCGTAAGCATTCAAACTCGTGTCCGACTGGAATGCCGACTGCTGTTCCAAAGTCGGCGGCAAACCAGTCAGGTCGAGTGTGAGTCTCCGAAGGAGCGTGCTTCGGTTTGCTTCTTGAGTTGGCTCCCAGCCACGTTCCTTTAGTTTTTTCAGGACGAGCAAATCGATTGGTGAGCGATGCCAAGCTGGAAAAAAGTCAGCCGGCATTGCGTGTGTTGGGATATTGGATTGAATTTGATCGAATGACCAGTGCTTTGAATACTTTGCACCGGTCGCGACCCATTGCTTAAAGAGTTCGGCTTCTCGCTCGGTCAATTTGGCTCCGAAATGCGGGGGGGGCATTCGCTCGGACTCATCGTTCGAAATAATTCGGCGGATCAACTCCGACTCGTTTACGTTGCCCGGAACAATGGCTCGCGAGCCCGAGTCGGCCGGTGAGGTTGCGGATTCAAATTCGTTAAGGCGCAACCCTGATTCCACTTTCGAATCGTCCGGCCCATGGCAAGCGAAGCAACGATTGGAAAGGATCGGTCGAATGTCGGTCTTGAAGTCGACTTTGGATGGATCTGTCAACGGATCTGCCGCGAGAGCGCGATCGAACGACAAGAGGAGAAAAGCCAAAACAAGGAGTTGGAGGGGAATGGGTGCGGCTCGCATTTGATATGTTGGGAGGGAAGTCTTGGTATTTAGATCGATGCTCGGATACCTTAGATTATAGCATCGGAGGTTGCTGAAAACACCACGAAAAGGCTACTTCCGCTGTGCCAACGAAAAAGGGCTTCCAATTTTGGAAGCCCTTTTGAAAGTTGCCAAGTTCAGGTTTTCGAATTCCTAGCGACCACCCTGGAACAACAATTGAATCCCGTAGGTAAAGACCGCGAACACTCCAAAGTTAGCCGCTTCTTCGCACGGCTTGTATCTCAAGATAAGAGTGTCGCCTGGCTGGATCAGCGGTCTTTCCCGGGGGTCCTGAGCTGCCTTTGTCAGATCGACTTGAATGGTAATTTGTCCGTTGCAAGGAGTCTTACGCAGTATGAATAGCTCGCCTGGAGGAATGGTATACTGTTGAAGCCCAAAACCACCGCCGCCGCTACCACCGGATCGGCTTCCCACACCCTGGCCAGCCAGACCCATGGCACCCAAAACATCCAGGTCATAGTCACGTGGAATCAAGTATTCTCCGCCAGGTAGAAGACCGCCTGTGTAGAAAACCTCTGCTTCACGAGATTCGATATAGACTACGTCCCCTTCCTCAAGTATCACGTCTTCGGAATTGAATGCTGGGATCACACCCATTGGAAGCCGCATGGGGATCTTGAGCAAGCTTGGATCATCTGGAAGTGGTGGTGGGCAACCGCACGGATCAGGGTTGGCATAATACTGTTGGTAGAACTGCTGAACAAAATCATCGCGTTTCTTTTGATCTGCTTTTCCGGCACGCAAGATTTTGATTTCGTTCTTGGCATTGACGCCCGGTAGGCCACCCGAAGCCATTAGCGCGTGGAGAACGTCGTTCTTGTAGGCATCGAGTTTGATCATGCTGCCCGCCGCACTCTGGTCCGAGCCGCGAATATAAGCACCCTTGGCTCCTCCTCCTTGTTGTTGTTGACCACTTTGCGATCCGACATCTTGCCTCACGACAACAACGTTGTATTGTCGCTCTTTCATCATGGTGACAATCGGACGAAGTCGCTCTGCATTGGTAAAAATCCTAGCTTCCAAATACGCGTTACGGATCAGATCGGTCACTTGTTCGATCGTCATCCCCCTGACCTTGATCGGAGCAATCGAAGGCAGGGCAATGGTCCCATTCTCTTGAACTACGATGGGAAAGCCCAGCGACGGATCGAGGGTGCTTTTCTCATTCGGGAAGTTTACCGGAGGTGGTTCGGGCGGCTTGTCCGTTGCCGTGTATGGCAAAACCCCTTCGATATAGATACCAAGGATATCTCCTTTGTCTATCAGGTATTGCCGAGGCGGTTCCTGGGTTAACCTCGAAGGATCCAGGGGCACTAAGTTGTTCTTAGATTGCGCCAAAAATTGGGGTGGCAGTCGACGCACGGGAATGCCCGCCAAAGGCTGAGTAAGCGATGTACATCCAACGTTCATCGCACCTGCAGCCATCAAGCCCGCCAGTGAAAAGGATCTTAACAGGCGAGTCAGCATGCGACCCCCATTCTTTTTTGATTCGACGAGCGTCATAGGATTCCGTTCCATAGACATAGTAGTTACCTCGTTCGCCGGTTGGCGTAGATACTTGATGAATGCAGTTTGTATACTTACTTAACGATGCTTACGCATAATCAAGAGGGTGAGCTGTTTATTGATCGACGAACTGGGGCGAATGGATGATTTCTGCCGGCCCTTGTTCAACCGAAATGGGATATCCCTGTGGGTCCCCCAAAGCTTGGTTTGGAACACCTTGCGAAACGATCGTTTGCGGTCGACCGTTAGGAATCGCAGATTGAGCGATAGGGTACATCCCGCTACTAGACTGATTCAGCATGCCATGCTGAGAGTACTGTTGCTGGATAGCCGATGACGTCTGGATCTGAGTCCAGTTTCCAATTCCGTCTTCCTCGGCTGCTCTGGCACCATGCGGGTAGCCAGCGTACCAAGCGGCAACACGAGCTTGTCCTTCGCAGGACTGGTATTTCCAACCCCAGTATTCACGAGGTGGGAAAGCAGGTGTGCAGCCGGTGCCGCCATCTGCAACTTCCATATAACCAGCCTTGAAGCCCTGCGAAAATTCCTTCATGTATTTTTCGTTACAGAAGTGGTGCTTCCGGCAGTGCCATGCTTTCGAGGCGCTGGACTTGTTCCGTTGCCCCATCATGCTTTCATTCCAATAGCCATTGTACTGCCAGCTATTGTTCAGTCCGGTCATAGCTGTGCAGCCGGCAAACGGAACTGTGGCTGAGCTAGCCAGCAGCAGAAGGGCCAATCGTTTTTTAACCAGTTTTAGCCAGCCTCGCTTTTGACGAGAATCTGCTACTTCAATATGTTTGACCGACATTCCGATCCCCCCAAAATGTAATCTGGATGCTGGGAAGTTCTTTTCATGCTAAACCGTCGGATGGTCCGTCGGATTCATGGTACTTACTCCCTCTGCTGGGTATCGGCTAAAGCCCGCCGTTGTATTTAATGATTGTCCGGACATTGGCGGTATTGAGGAAGTTAGCTAGCATAAAGGTTCGTTGGAATATCCGCTTTGTGGCGGGTATCCCCAAGCGTAATTCCATTCCAAGGATGTTATCGAATGCAAAGTATCAAGATTGGGAGATTTGCTATTACAATCAAATTGGGGAGTTCTGCCGTTTCCTATGGCGGGAGTTCGCTTGCATCCATAACCCTAAGTACCCAAAATCGCACATGTCTCATCTCACGGAAAAACGCGCTGATAGAAGACGTGAAGTGAAACGATCTCCGAAGGTGCCGGTAGGGCTATGGAGCGGAATTGAGATTTCCGAATGGATACTGTGCTGTGCTATCCTACTACTGATCTTGGCTTTGCCTTGGTACTACGGATGCGTTCAATGGAAATCGCAATACATCCTGGCTTGGGTTGGAGTGGTGTTCAGTTGCTCGATGGCTGTGCATTGCATTGTCAGTATGGTGAGCAAGTCACGGGACCTAAGCATCCCTTGGCTTACTTGGCTTTTCTTTTTCCTTGGTGCCATGGCGTTCCTGCAGTCTTCGCCGATCTTTTCATGGCAAGGCAATGAAATTGCTCCTCGCTCCGTCCAATTGCAACGTTGGGCGCTCGGTTTGTCCGATGCTCCATCTTCGATGCAGAAGACGTTGTACACGACTTCGAATCAGCCAGATCGTGACGGGACGGATTTGATTTCGAAGGTGCCGTGCGATCTCAAAAACGTGCCAGACGCGGAACGCAAATTGGCTTGGAGTATTGAACCCCTCCACACGCGAGGGGCTGCTGTCTCATTAATGCTTTGCGGACTTTTCGTGTGGATGGGTCGAGCCGTCTTTTCCAATGCCTCAAAACAGCTTTGGTTGTTTGGTACGCTAACTTTGATTGGGATGTTGATTGCATGCGTTGGCGTTCAAGGTGCGATTTCCTATCAATCGCTGAATTTTCTTGGTTTGAGATCGGGTTCTTCGTTCGCTACTTTTGTTTCCAAAAACTCTGCTGGAGGCTTCTACAACATTTGCATTGCAGGTAGCTTGGGGTTGTTGGGCTGGACTTTACTCAATACGCAACGCAGTTCGAAGGACACTCGCTATCGTTTTCCGGACACGAGCTATATTGCCAAGGCAAGGGGTTTTGCTGAGGATAGTTTAGCTGACTTGAACACGGCGCAAATTTCTGCGATGCTGTGTTTGATCGGAATCGTGGCCGCCCTACTGATAAGCCTTTGTCGTGGTGCGGCGGTCAGCGCTTTGGGTGCAATTGTTATTTCTGCTTTTATTGCGAATTCACGGAACGGGAGTCGCGGGAACTGGGCAGTTGCAGTGGCCGTCGCTACGACAATCGTCGCAAGCTTGGTTGCCTTTCAAGTCGACGAAAAAGCGTATGCGAGGTTGGGAAGCCTATCGGAAATTGATTTGGAGGAGGAATTGCAAGCAGGCCGAGCCTATATTTGGTCCGTTGCTTGGAAGGCCATGACGTTTTACGGATGGCTCGGAAGTGGACTTGGGACCTTCCATTTCGCCTATTTGCCGTTTCAAGAACCTTCGTCCATTGGCTGGTATTATCATGCCGAAAGCCTGTACGCCCAATGCGGAGTTGAACTCGGCTATTTAGGAGTTACCGCATTAGCAGTTGCAATTGTCGTGTTAGTTGCGGGGCTGCAACGCCCGCCTGCGAAAGAGAACTGGAGACTGGCTTTCCCTTCCAAACTTGCAGGCGCTTATCTGGTGTTCAGCCAAGCCTTTCATTCGTTTGTGGACTTCGCGATCATTCTACCGGCACTGTTTGTGCCGGCATGTGTGCTAATAGGGTCGGTTCAAGGGACGCTTCAAAACGCTCAGATTGCTCCCGTAAGAAAACGGGGACGTAGCGACTCTTCGCGCACGGATCCGCCGGCAATGCCCAAGAGTATTCCCTGGGTGCGCAACGGGTTGCTCGGCATTATGGTTGCTGCCGGCAGTGGATATGCAATTGCGTCGTCGATTGATTCCGTGCGGTCGCTCTCGGTTTCGGAGGCCATGTTGGACTGGACAAAAGCCGAAGAGAAAAAGCCGCTCGAGGATCAAACAAGCGAGAGAGTGATCGAGATGGCCAAGATTTGGGCTAGCGACAACGCCTCGCTAAAACAGAACCCCCATGCCATGGGTGCGTTTGCAAATTCGCTTCTTTTCGACTATCGAATGGAACAACTAATTGCGTCAAAACAAACCGTTCCTTGGTCCCAGGTCTGGCGAGATACTTCACCCGTCTTTCTCCAATTGGCGCTCGATCGGGAAAAAAATCCAATGAAGAGAGAGCAGATCATCGAATCCGTTGGTGGACAAAATGCCATCGATCTTTTGGGGAAATCTGCCAATTGGTATGCGCTAGGTCAGACCAAGTCGCCATTGGATTGGCGACTTCTTTGGGGTCGCTGTTTGACAAATACAGAGTGCGATCAAAATGAGATCGCCAAGCTTTTGCCAGCAAGTTTGGTTCTCGCGAAACACAACGCGCAGCAACTGCTGGCAACCACTGTGCTCTTTCGCGACCAATTTGACCAAAAACAGCATGAGCGAATTTTGACGCAAGCGATGAAATCGAATCCTTCGGTTTCAGTAAATTCTGCGAAACTCCTAGCCATGGAACGGGAAGACAATAATGTGGACATTGAAATTTTTCCGCAGAAATACGATGTGCTTGAAACAATCGCAAAAGTCATTTTTACCAAGGAACTTTTCCCTAAAACGAATCGGCAACTCTGGGAGCGTGCGCGTGAACTGGTTGCTAAAGCACCCGTGACTGCGTCTCGACGGCACTTATGGCTCGCGGATTCGTCTTCCGCCCTTGGAGATGTCAAGGGTGAAGTCTCCCAACTGCGAGCTGCCGTACTGGCGGAACCAAACTCCATAACGCTCCATTGTCGGCTCGCGAACCGATTATTGGATATTAAGGATGTTAACGGAGCTAAAGCGGTCCTTGAGAAGCTAAAGCGGCAGGATCCTGAAAATAGCGAAGTGAAGTCACTTGCGGACCGTATCTTAAAATACAAGGATTAAATCTGAGTCTACAGCGATTCGAAGAGTTTTGGTCATCAAAAACGGCACAGGCTCAGTCATCCACACAAAACATCCAAACCGGATTTACGCATTTCAACCCCCCACAATTGGTTAATTCTGCAAATGCGAGATGTGTTTGACTGGAATGATTGAGCCGGTCGCCTAAGATATAGGACTCGCTTTTGCAAACCCTATTTTAATTAAGAACGATAAATGGACGCAATTAGACCCACGTCAGACAGTGTTGGAACACCGACACTTGCCCAAGGGACGCCTGCAAGCCCTGACCTTGTGAAAATCCTTTTACGTTGGAAGTGGCTCCCGATACTCGGATCGGCGATTGGGGCAACGCTGGGCTACTTGTACTGGGTGCAAATTGCACCGACGTACCGAGCGACGGCGCAAGTTCAGGTTGTGGCGCCTCCCAAAGAAATTCCAATTTCCACGTTTGACAACAAAAATGATGGTCGCTCTCGCGGCGATGAGTTGGTCATCGTTCGAAGCTCGGCTGTGTTGCGCCAGGCTGTAGACATCGGACAACTCACTCAAAATCAAAAAGGGATGCTTGCAGGGAGGTCCGCTGACGACATTGTAAAAATGCTTCGCAATCCATACAGCAAGATGATGGAAGTCCGACTCGGATCTAAGGACGTTAACAGCGATATCGTGGACATTAATATTACCACCGATAAACCCGAGCTTTCAGTAGAAATCGTACAGGCTATCGTGATTGGTTATGAACACCACATCAACGAGAAGGTCAAATCGTATTCTAAAGAGGCAATAGATGTATTGACCAGATTTAGCGACACGTACAACAAGAATAAGGACGCCGCCAAATCTGTGCTAGACGAGCTTCAGAAGAACAAGGACAAGGACTTGGACTTGATTTGGGTTGACGGAAAGCCTCGAAGCCCCGCAAGTGACAAAATCGTTAAGTGCATGGATGCCATCTCGGAAATCGATGTGAAAATGAAAAACATCGACGCCGTGATTCAACAGATTGAAAAGGGTCGCGATGCCAATCGTCCTCTCGAAGAACTCTTGCGAATGGCCTTGAACTCAACTTACGATTCCGGGTTCAAACAAGGCGAAGGCAATGATGTATATCGAGAGAGGGACATTGCTAGGAACATGCAGGCGCAGATCGAACAATTCGAGAGCGATAGAGTCATTCCCTTTCGATCCGAACTGGATCGTCTTAGGGATCAGGACCTGGGCGATTCTCACCCCAGTGTGATTTCTGCCAAAACAAGATTGGATAGGTTGGAGGAAGAACTTGCTCGTCGGAAGGCGGAACTGAAGAGAGTGGAAATGGCCTTTGAAAAAGAAAACGGAACTAGCCGAAAGGAATCCTTTAGCGTTGAGAGTCGATTGACGGTAGCCTATGGCGCTCTGAAGGAAACGCTTTCCAAGCTGCAATTTGAAAGTAATGAATTCAGAAAAGAAGCCGCCGAACTGAAGGAAAAGGCTGCGATACATCAAGGTCTGATAAGTAACTACGCGATCAATCTCGCAGATCTAGAAGCCTCAAAGGCAGTCGCAGACCAAATCGGCGAGAGTCTTCGAAAATTGGAGCTCGGATCGGATTTTGCAGGGAAGTCGATAACACGTCTCGAATTTCCGACGAGCGCTTCGTTTGCTGGGCCCTACTGGACACGGTACCTGGGAATTGGAGCTTTGCTCGGATTTGTTGCTTTTAGCGGTCTCGCGTATCTCCTTGAAATAGCGGATCGCTCGTACCGAAACCCAGACGAGATTGCGGGTGACCTCGGCATGCCTATCATCGGCCACCTGCCACTTGCAGCCTTATCGAGATCAGATCGAATCGACGAAAAAGTGGACAGCTCTATTGTTACGTTGCATAAGAATCGTTCGTCCCTTGCCGAAGCGTTCCGAGGTATTCGAACTGCGGTATTCTTTGGCTGCCAACAAGGCAACATCAAAGTAATTCAAGTGACCAGTCCTGTTCCTGGAGACGGCAAATCGACTGTCGCCGGCAATTTAGCAGTGTCCATTGCTCAGTCAGGGAGAAGAGTTTGCCTCGTCGATTGCGACTTCCGCCGTCCGCGCGTTGCCAAAATTTTCGGCTTGAAAGAGGAAGTCGGTTTAGTTCAAGTGATTGGCGGTAAAGTGGAACTGGAAGACGCTATCCAGCAAACGTCGATTGAGAATTTGTTTTCGGTAACTTGCGGTCGGCGACCAGGAAATCCTTCTGAATTGCTTTCCAGCGAAAGGTTTGCGGACTCCCTGACTTCACTTAGAGAGCAATTTGATTTTGTCATTGTGGACACTCCTCCGATGCTTGTGGTCAGCGACCCAGCCAACGTCGCAGGTTTGGTTGACGCAGTCCTGCTGACTGTTCGACTTCGACGCAACTTAAAACCGATTGCAACACGCGCGGCTCAAATGCTGCACTCCATCAATGCGAATATGCTCGGAGTCGTGGTCAACGGAATTGGTGTGGGAGGGAACAGTTACGGATACGGCGGCTATCGTTACGATAACTATAGTGGCGGCAGCTCCAGCGGATACGGAAAGAGTGGACACGGAGGATATGGTTACGGTTCTACCTACCAATACGGCGGGTACTACGGTGGAACCATGATTGGACGCGACTATTACGACGACCAAGTACCAAAGCCCATCGCCAAAAAGAATAAAGTCAATTCCTAGTTCGTCGTCGAATGATTCGAATGAACCGCCGTGACTAAGGTTTGCGTTATCAATGTCGTTGGCCTGACTCCAGAACTTCTGGAGCATGCGCCAAATCTCCGGCAACTCGGCGTCGCGATTCCGTGGATCGCTCCCTACCCTGCCGTGACTTGCACCTCGCAAGCCACCATGTTGACTGGCCTGCAGCCAAGTCAACATGGAATCGTCGGCAATGGCTGGTTTTTCCGCGAGACGGCCGAGATTCGATTTTGGCAACAGTCCAACAGCCTCATCCAGCATCACGGGCTGATCTACGACGGTGTCGAAACGGCAAAACTCTTTTGGTGGTTCAATCAACATGCTCCCGTCCGATGGAGCGTGACCCCAAAGCCACACTATGGTTGCGATGGATCCAAAGTTTTTGATGTTCTCGACCAAACCGAATGCCAATTAACGGATCATCTAGGCCCATTTCCGTTTTTCTCCTTTTGGGGCCCTAACGCAGGTCTACCGGCTTCGGATTGGATCGCCAAGGCGACTGCCTTAGTCCTCCGCAAAAACAAACCCGAACTCACGCTCACTTACCTACCACATCTGGACTACGACTTCCAACGATTGGCTATTCCCAACAAAGAACGTGTTGCCGAAGTAGATCGCTGCGCGGCAATTGTAATGGATGCCGCGCATTCGATTGGAGCGATACCGATTGTCGTTTCGGAGTATGGCTTAGTACCCGTTCAGAGGTCCATTTCCATCAACCGAGCACTCAGGCAAGCTGGCTGGTTGGCGGTCCGCAATGGCCCGTTCGGAGAAACGCTCCTGCCAGGCGATTCCAAGGCATTTGCTGTCGTAGATCATCAACTCGCCCATCTCTACGTGCGAGAGCCGGGTATGTTGGAAGAAGTGAAAAGCCTAGTTCAATCTATCGAGGGTGTCGCTTCCGTTGTGCATCCTAGTCAGCTCAACCTGGACCATCCGCGAAGTGGTGAATGGATTGTGCTCGCGGAAGACGACGCTTGGTTCAATTATTACTATTGGCTCGATGATGCCCTGGCTCCTGACTTTGCTCGCACGGTTGATATCCATCGCAAGCCCGGATACGATCCCGTCGAGCTTTTCATGACATCCAAGCTTCGAGCGTTGGCTCGACTTGCGCAAAAGAAGCTTGGGCTCCGATACAAAATGGATGTGATACCGTTGGATGCGAGCTTGGTCCAGGGAAGCCACGGGTTGAGGCCGACACCGCAAAAAGGTCCCTTGATTGTTGGGCCTGGAGCACCTGCCGATATGCTCCTTTTCAAAGACTATGTGCGTAGTTTGCTCGGACGTTAGTCGTGGCGGACTGGTGAAGGAGTGGAGGAGGCTGTGGCTGGGCTGTGGGCTACACATTCGATACGCTCCCTAAATTCGTTTCCTTGATTGCGTGGTCGACGATTGATTCTCGAATTAAGCCGTTTCGAAGATCGAGGCTGACGCGTTGGTTTATGATAGGCAGTAGATCGGATCGACTAACGCGACTTGACCCTTTGCCGCAGTAACGAAATGCAACTTGTCTACTTTCTTATTTTGCCTTCGGCATTGCTATCGAATCAACTGCTTGGCTTTGCAACAGCGAAGCCAACAGCCAGCGGCACCGCAAATCTCCTTGCCGAATGGCAAGTCTGGCTCAACATGTGGTTTGTTGTTGGTTGCTTTGCGCTTGCCGCACGTTGGCTCGAGAAATTGCAACGACGCGGCTTCGATTTCGACGGGGCGATCAACGACCGATCTTTGGCATTGTCTCCTGCGTGGATGCTCTACAACCGAGAGTCACTCTTGCTCTGGCTTTGGTGTGTATTACAACCAATTTGCCTTGTCGCTTCTGGCTGGACGCAATGGACACAGCGTATGACTAGTTCCACAGGTTCGCAAGCGTGTAGCACCGCAATTTTGCTTACTCCCGGTGTCGTACTCTTGCTGCTCATGGAGATGATCCGTTGCGGTCGAACCAGCCGGAACCATGGCAAAGGTTTATCCGTAACGAGAATGGTCGCGAATACTTGGCTGTTTCCTCTCGCCCTTCCGATCGGCATTGCAGGCCTCGTGGACCTGGGTGCCCTGTCGAACTTGACCGGGTCCGAGCAAGGATTATTCGGAACGGTTCTTTGCACCATTACCACATCGGCAATGGTTACAATTTTGATACCGCACCTATTCACGCGACTCATTGGTGCAGGACCAATCGATGCGACAATTGCATTGGCCGTTGAGCGCACGTGGCGTATCGGTAGTCACAATGTACCTCGTGTCCTCCATTGGCCAACTGGCTGCCGTATGGCCAACGCTGCCGTAGTTGGGCTGTTCGGTTACGGTCGAAAATTGCTTTTGACGGACGCTTTGCTACAGAGACTTAGTGACCGCGAGTTATCGATGGTCGTATTGCATGAAATGGCCCATTGCATTCGATATCACTCATGGATTCGTATGGTGCCTACGTTAGTAGCCGTCACCATGTTGCTCTTTGCAATGAATTGCCTTACAGGTGTTTGGCTGAGTCTGAGCTGCGTCGCGATCCTCGGTCTTTTCGTAGCAGGTCTCATCGCTACGTGCTGGTGGACCGAATTCGATGCGGATCGTGTTGCCATTGAATTCGCGGTGCGATCCGAAAACAGAACAGGCCGCGAAACTCTCCTGCCCATCTGTGCGTCGGAATTGTGCCAAGCGCTGAGCAAGATCTACGGATCGAGAAACATGGAACGCAGTAGCTGGATGCACCCAAGTTGTTCGCAACGCATGGCCGCCATTCGCCTTCTGGTCTAACGGCTCATGTTGAACAAGATGAACGTACCGCTCTTTCCGGCTACTGCGATGTCAACCCGTTTATCGCCGTTCAAGTCTCCGGTGGCCACTTGAAGTCCCACGCCGACATGGCCTTGTTCGATCGTGGACTTGCGAAACTCCCCTTGGACGAGTTTGTACGCATGAATTTCGGGCATGTCTTTTCCGCCTGGGTCTCCGCCATTGTGTGCGAAGTAACGTTTGCCACTGATGAGTTCGTCTTGACCGTCACCATCGAGATCAGCCAAGGCCATGGCATGCGGCTGTGAAAAGGACTTATCGATTAGTCGTTTGTCGAATTGGATAGCACCGTCGCTTTTTGCCTCGATTTGACGCCACCAATAGAGACCATAATCATGACCGGCTCCCACGAGAAGATCGTTTTTGCCATCCTTATCCACATCGCGCACGATCATTGGAATGCTTCCTTGAATATCCCAATCCGGATGGAATTTCCAATCTTGGCCCCATGGATTGTCGGTCGGATGTTCGTACCAGCCTGAGCCGATCAACACATCGATTCGACCGTCGTTGTTAATGTCGCCGACGCCTAGCCCATGTTGATTACCGGATTTGCCGATGATTGCTTGTTCCAGTCGAAATACGGCGCTATTCTCTTTCGAGGGTTCGGTTTTGGTAAATCGCCAAACACTTAAGGAATTCTTCTTGTTCCAACTGTTTACTATCCATTCCGGCTTGCCATCACCATCGACGTCCTGCATCAATTGCGCTTCGTTTTCGGTCGCCTTGGTATCCACCAAAAGATGTTTCTTCCAGGTTTGCCCAAGCCGCAATCCTTCCTCCCCAGGGTTTTCGAACCATGACACTTCGGTTGGAATGAATGAGCCTGCAATCACGTCGACTCGACCGTCTGCGTTAACGTCCATCAGGAAGTCTCCATTGCTTTGAACGTAGCCGTTCCAGTCCTCGATGATCCGAAGTGGTCTCGGCTTGAAGTCGGGCGCTGCGAACCAATTGCGACCTGCAATGACATCCGGTTTGCCATCACCGTTCACGTCACCGATCGCGCAGCCTTCATTCGCGTCGAGGGTCAGTTGCTCGATTTTCCATTGGACGCTTGCCAATGGATTGGACTCCTGAGCAAATGCAAAGGGACTAGCGGGACACAAAAGCAAAGCAGCAAGCAGCGATTGTTTTTTCACGTTGGGATCCGAGGGGGTGAGTAGTGGTCGGGATTTTGATCGTAGTTTGTTCTCATCGGATATGCAACACCATGAGGGGTGAGTTAAAACGACCTTGAGGCTTCAATTGCCGAAAGCCATTGCGGTGCAATGGCGGACCACTCGAAGTCGCGAGCACGGATGGCGGCGTTTCGCCCCAAGAAGTTGCGAAGCGATTCGTCCGACAACAAGCGATGCAGCACATTCGAGATCTGATCCTCGGATGGAATGACCAAGCCAGATTGGCCGTCTGTAATGGTCTGCCCAATAGCCGGACTGCAATTCAGAACTGCCACGGGCAGTCCCGACGCCATGGCCTCCAACATCGATTGGGGGAAGCCCTCGTACTGACTAACCAAGCAATACGCGTGGGCAGAACCTAACTCGCCCCAAACATCATCGCTCCAAAGACACCACTGGACTGAGTGTTCGATTCCCAACACGGTGGCTATTTTTTGCAGTGCCGCGCGTTCCAATCCGTCGCCAACTATTCGAAGTCGCCAGTCCGAATGATGATCGGCCAGCTTGGCCCAAGCACCTAGCAGTCGATCGACCCGTTTCTCGCGAGATAGTCGGCCCAAATAGACTAGTATCCGTGGCTGGCTCGAGCCTCGCTTGGATTGGAGCAATTCCCAATTCCAATCCGGTGTTTGAATGGCGGACGGGATGACGCGGACTTGGGAGGCGTCAACCAGGCGTTTTGAGACAAGGTACTCAGCGACTTCCCGGGTTTGGGCGACACAAATTTTGCACTTGCGGTAAGTTTTGTCTCGCAGAAGTTCCCAAAAGCGGCTTAGACGCTGCTGGCGAGGGTCGCTTCGTTCGGAAATGACGACGGGTACAATCGGTGGACAGGCGAGCAGAGTCAGGATGTTGGTCGAATCGCAGAAGCTGACGACAACCTCGGGTTGCCAATTGCGAATCCGATACCGAAGTGACCAGATTCTCCGAGTATTTGCAAATAGACCTCGAAAAAAGCCACCGCGGCTTGTTGTTAGTTTTAGTCCGAAACGCTCAATTCGGGAGTCGAGTAAGTAGGTGTCGTTGCCTGTTTCGTCCAGAGTCACTAGGCTGGTCACAGATCGGGTGACCAATTCATTGGCTAGATAGCTCATTTGTCGTTCGGAGCCTCCGCCTCGCATCGACTGGATGACTAGCATTACTCGTTTCGGAAATTCGGTAGACTGCTTCTCGGTCGCCATCCAACACTTTACTTTCAATGTGATCGAACTTGGTTCCTCAAGTCCCCATTCATTCCAAATCTGTGTGCATCGTATGCGGTTCGAATCGATGGCACAACGTACCTTCTGTGACGCGTGTCATCCGGTCGCTTTTTGAGCCAGTAAGAGTCGTAAGGTGCGGCGGTTGTGGGCTTGGGCGCTTGGAGCCGCTTCCGACGCGAAGTGCGGTCGAAACGGTCTATTCAAGCCCGACGTACGCTCAATCGTACGATGCGGCAGGCCTAGATTTTGTTGTCTCGGAGGAAACGGCGGGCGAGCAGTTAGCCCCACGCTTCGCCCGGCTCGCGTCCTATTTGCCGAACCAAGGAAAATTGCTCGATATCGGTGCTTCGCGAGGCGTATTCCTTCAACAAGCGGCCTTGGAAGGATGGTCGCCATTTGGGCTGGAAGCCGGATTGGACACGATCGAATATGCAAAGAAGCACTTTGGTATCGATATCCAGCACGGTACCCTTGAGGCGACTCCGTTACCCGATGCATCTTATGACTGCGTCCACTTGAGCCACGTGCTCGAACACTTGCACGATCCGCTTGGCAGCCTTCGCAAAATATCCCAGACTTTGAAGACGGGAGGAGTGTTGATCGTGGAAGTCCCATTCGAGTTTGGTGATCTATTCGATCGGGTTCGTGAAGTACTTCTGCGTCGTCCCCGAACCGTAAACGAAGTGCAATCATCCCATCTCTACTTTTTTACCGTGCAATCGCTTTGTCGGCTGCTTTCGCAGTCTGGTTTTGAAGTCCTTTATGCGGCGACGCCGCGTCGCAACCAGTCCGTCGATAGCACGTTGCCTATGGGGATAGGGATCAAGCGGGCGGTCTATCGATTGGAACAGTTTTTGAACATGGGACCACTCATTGAAGTGTTCGCAAGAAAGAAGTGAAATGACGATTCCGCCTAAGAACACTAACTGCACTCGAATCCTCTTGGTCGGAGATGTGGTCGGCAAGCCTGGGGTAACGATGTTGTGCGATTCCGTCGATTGGCTGCGAGACGTTTTGCAAGTCGATTTGATTATTGCGAATGCGGAGAATGCAGCCGACGGAGCAGGCTTGACTAAGTCACAGTACCACAAACTCGTTGCCGCAGGCGTTGACGCCGTAACGCTCGGCGACCATATCTATCGCAAAAAAGAGATTGCGTCCGTATTGGCAACCGAAACGAACATCGTCAAGCCAGCCAACTTTCCGGTCTCGGCACCTGGACGCGACCATTGCATTGTCAAAACCCGGAATGGAATCGCCGTCGCCGTGATCAGTCTCTTGGGTCGTGTGTTTATGCGTCCGGTCGATTGTCCGTTTGCCGCAGTTTCCAGAGTGCTCGCAGAATTGCCCGAGGATATTCGGATTCGGATTTGCGATCTGCATGCTGAGGCGACCAGCGACATGCAAGCCATGGGACGTTTCTTAGATGGTCAAGTGACGGCCGTGTTAGGCACGCACACGCATGTCGCCACGGCGGACGAAGAGATATTTCCCGGCGGTACAGCCTTTCAGTGCGACGTTGGAATGACTGGCCCTTATCGAAGCATACTGGGGCGAGCTATCGAGCCCGTGCTAAACACTACGCTGACCTTTGATCCCAACTCGTTTCACGTCGCGACCGAAGATGTTCGTCTCTCTGGAACTTGGGTCGATGCCGATCCATCTACAGGCAAAGCGTTAAACGTCGGACGAGTGCAATTGCGGGAATCCGATTTGAAGCAATGGCACTTGAAACAATCGGAGCACAGCAAAACGGTTCAGCCAGACAGACTCAATCCGTGAACCTTTTTTACACGGATCACTTCGAGTTACCGTTACCACCTAGCCACCGCTTTCCGATGGCCAAGTATCGACGCCTGCGAGATCGCATTGTTGGCGACCCATTCTTTCTTTCAGATGTCTTGCTGGTCCCAAAAGCGGCGACAGTTGAGCAGTTGTGTTTGGCGCACGATCGAGGCTATGTACATCGAGTATTGGCTGGCCGTTTATCGGCTGCCGAGATCAAGAGAATAGGATTTCCTTGGTCTCTAGCCATGGTCGAGCGATCTCAACGAAGCAGCGGAGCAACGTTGGACGCAGCGCGGCATGCCCTCCTCAATGGCATCGCCGTCAATATGGCTGGCGGTACGCACCATGCGATGCGAGATGCAGGTGAAGGGTTCTGCGTGTTCAATGATGCAGGCGTGGCAATCACGACATTACTCTCCGAATCCAAGATCCAACGCGCGGTTGTGATCGATTGCGATGTGCACCAAGGAAACGGAACGGCTCAAATATTTACTGGTAATCCAGCCGTATTCACGTTTTCAATGCATGGCCAAAAGAACTTTCCACTTCGGAAATTCCCAAGCGATCTAGATATTGATTTGCCAGATGGCACATCGGACCAGCCCTACATGGATGCCTTAAGGTCGGCACTTAAACGCGTTTTTTTGCATGGACCTTTTGACCTCGCCATTTATTTGGCCGGCGCAGATCCATTCGAAGGTGATCGGCTCGGACGGCTCAAGTTGACCAAGCAAGGACTCGCTGCCCGAGATGAGCTCGTACTCTCCGAGTTGAGAGTCCGAAGAATTCCTGTCGCGATTGCAATGGCAGGTGGATACGCCCATTCGATTGACGACATCGTTGACATCCATTCGCAGACGATTCGGATTGCCTCCGAGCATTGCAGACGGAATCCGAAGTAGTCGCGGGAACAGGGCCGCAAGGCACATTGCATTCATGAGAACTTTAGCTAACCTTGTAACCATGGAAATCGTTATCACTGCTGTTGGGCCAGACAATGTGGGCTTGGCCGACCCGATTATTCACGACGTCACAACGCGTGGTGCGAACATCGCGGAAATTCAGATGTACGACCACGACGAAGCTGCGTTGTTCGCGATGATGTGCCGCATCCATATTGACTCAAGTGAGCTTTCGCCAGTCCAATTGGCGATGAGCCAGATCGCATTCCAAAAGAAATTGGAGATCCGGGTTTGGAGCCCTGATGAACGTTCGCTTTGTCCGAATTTGGCAATCTGCGCGACCCGCTTGGAGAACACGCCGCGTGCCATCTTGGAGGCAATTCGAGGTGGCGTTATCCGTGCCAATCCTGCGGTCATCATTGGAAATAGAAAGACATGCGAACCGCTGGCCAAGGAATTCGGTGTCCCATTTGAGTACATCGGTCGCGAAGACGGTTCCGGTGACGACCATGCGATGGTTCAAGTTATCGATCAATACCAAGCGGACTACGTCATTCTGGCACGCTACATGCGAGTTCTACCTCCAGAAACCTGTTGGAAATTTGCCGGCGGCCGCATCGTCAATCTGCACCACGGTTTGTTGCCCAGTTTTCGCGGGCTTCGGCCCTATCACGACGCGTATGCAGCCAGGATGCTCACCTTTGGTGCGACCTGCCATTTCATAGTCCCGGAACTGGATGCGGGTAATCAAACGATCAATCAATCGACTTTTTCCGTACCACCTGGATCGAAATTAGAGGATGTAATAGAGATTGGGCAAACACAAAACGAGCCAAGTTGCTTGGTCGAAGGTGTTCGCCGTGTATGCGATCGGGAAGTGAAATTGCACTTTCACCGAGTTGTTGCCCGACAAGCCTTGTAAACGAGCGAAGGGCCTCGCTCGTCCACAAAAAAAGGATCACTGCCTCTGTACGTGCCAGACGAGGTACGCTCATCGTCACGAGTTGCGCCGGCAAGAGTGCGTAATCGGTGCAGTCGGCACAATCTACGCGAGAATTTTGTCAATCTGTGTGTCTTGGGGTCTCTCTGCAGAATCTGAGTGCAATCTTTGGTAGTGAAATTCTTCGAGCTTTGCTCCCACCGAAAATCTCACCTGGCCGTTGTATACGAGTACCCCCAACTATGAACCTATATTTGACGAAACTAGGATTGCATTGCGTGCTAGTTCTGGGCTTGATGCATGGAACCACATTCGCTCAATCCGTAATCAATCGGTCGCTTGCTGCTGCTGATAAGCAGGGCGTGCTTGAACCCTTCAAGGATACCGAGGTCGCTACGGCCGAAATGGGTGTCGTACGCGAACTCTTTGTAAAGCCAGGCGATGTCATCGAGGAGAAGTCCGAAATCGGGCGACTCGACAACGAACAACAGCGTTTTCTTGTGCATGAAGCGGAACTGGACGCCAACTCGTTAGGAATGATCGAAACCGCTCGTCGTGAAGCGGAATTCAACACGCGTCGGGTCGATGAAACATCCAAATCGGTGGCAGCCGGCAAAACCAGCCCAAAGGAATTGGAGCGTTACAAGTTGGATCTCAGCATTTCGAAAGCAAAACTGCAGGCGCAGGAAGAGGCGAAATTGATTTCGCAGGCAAGACTGGAAAAAGCCCAGTTGATGCTCAGCGAACGTACTATTCGAGCACCGCATCGCGGCACCGTGATCACCGTCTACCACGATGTAGGCGAGTACATTGCAGGCAATGCACCGGCGATCATCCGTTTGGTTGACACGTCGAAACTGCGAGCTCGCTTCTATTTGTCCGATGAAGCGGCTGAACGCTATCGTAAGACTGGCTACGCCGAAATCCGACTTGCAAATCACGTGGTTGTCCGAGCTGCTATAGAGTTTATCGCTCCATTTGCCATTGCGGATGGACACGTCATCGAAATGACCGTTGTTATCGAAAATGAAGATGGCCTTATCCGGTCATCGAGTTGCGAATTGGTTCAATCCTAGGTCGAAAAACAGCGTCATGAACACCCGCACCTTCCCGTTGAATCTCGAGCCTGTTCTTCGACCGTCAGTATCCGCAAGTGTCGATCCTTCGGCAGCTGGCGACCGTCCGAACGAAAGCTTGGATCGAATGTTTGATCTTGCCGCGACCATTGAGGGACTGTGTACGAAGGGGATCGTCGATCAAGACTGTGTGCAGAGCTTGGAACTGCAGTCCTTCCTTACCGAAGGCCAAGCCTTGGAGCCATTCGCCACGGCCGTTCTAGAAACCTCAAGTCCTGCATTCGATGTCTTGTCGAATACCTTTGCGCAAGCCGTTGTCAACACCATCGCCAGCGTCAGCCATCGTTCGGTGGGACTATTGGTGACCTCAAAATCGGGCGCACTCGTACATTCTGCTCATAGCGGTTGGGATGCAAGCGACTTTCGAATGCATGGGCGAGTTTTGGCCACGGTAGCGAAAGAAAGCGTGTGGCGACGGGAGCCGCGATTTTCGACGGATGCAATTCCCGGAGAATTCCATGTTGCCATGGAAGCAGAAGCCGCGCAATCTGTCGTAAATGTCGAGACGAGTGCTTGTCTGAACGAGCTCGCTAAGGTTGTTGGCACTCCACTTTTTGCAATCCCTTTTGAACTCCAAGAATCAGGAGGTTTTGCCGTTTTTCTTTGCGACGCGACCCCGTGCATCGAGTGCGGAATTCCCGAGTACTTCCGTGCTGCGAGTCAATTGTGGCTCCCAAAAGCATCGTTGGAAAGTTTGATTCGTCAGGTAGATACGTGGCGGATCGTTCGACGCTTTAGCTGGCTTACCCGAGTCGTCGGCTTTGTTGAGTCGATTCGGTCGAAGCCCAAATGGTGGTTATCGCCAATTGGAATAGTGTTCGTCGCATTGCTGGCTCCGATTCCTTACTATCCTCGCCGCGATTGTGTCTTTGAACCCGAAACGAAGCAATACTTGTCTAGCCCCATACAAGGCAGGATCGCTAGTTGCGAAGTTCGTCCAGGGGATCATGTCGAAAAAGGGCAACTCATGGCGCGTATCGATGATGATCAACTAAGCCGCGACCTAGCCGCTGCAAAAGCGGAGTTCGATGCCGCACGCAAAAAACGCGATTCGGCTTTGGCAACCAAAGCCACCGGCAACGTTGGGCTTGCCGACATCGAAATGAATCAGGCCAAATGGAGAATTGAGAGTATTCAGGATCAACTACAAAGGCTTGAGATTCGAGCGACATCCTCCGGAATCGTGGTTCAGGGGGATTGGCAACGCAATGTTGGAATGCCACTAACGTTGGGCCAAAGTCTTTTTGAAGTTGCAGAATTGGAATCGATGACGGCCGAGGTGCGACTCCTCTCGTCCGACTTGGCACAGATCAACGTGGGTGACGAAGTCAGCGTTCGAAGCGACGCCTCGGGTATTGCAACGTTTCGTGGCAAGATTAGTCGTATCGAACCTCGAGCGACAGTGATTGATGACGCAGCCGTGTTCGTGGCAGATGTGGTAATTCGTGATCCCGAGTTGCAGCTTAGGCCAGGAATGAAGGCAACCGCCCAGATCAAAGCAGGTTGGCGCTCTTTAGGCTGGTACTTGTTCAATCGACCCTACCGTTGGATCGCAAACCAATGGATATGGTAACCCGCCACGCAATTCATTACGTATTACTCCGATAACGGTATCATGTCCGGACCCAACCATCGCATACGACCTGAACTTCACTTTTCGCCAGCACGCTCTGGCGATGAGGTTTACTACGTCGTCGAGGACCAAATCAAACACCGATTTTGGAAAATGGGCCTATTGGAATACGAGGTCTGCTCCGCGTTGGACGGAACACAGCCGATTTCGCAAGTTGCTGCGCTGCTCGCACAAAGAAGCCAAGCGGGCGCTGCGGCGGGTGCCGAAAAACTGAATGCGATCGGCCTGTGGCTTTTGCAGATAGGTGTCGTCGAGTCCGTCGGAAGTGTCTCGATAGAAAAAGATGGCACTCCACCCAAGCCAGAAACCAATCCCAGACCAACTAGACCGTTCGATCCGAGCTTCTTTCGTATTCCCATTTTATCGTCGGAGACCCTCGATCGGTACTCGCGCGGAATGACCTGGTTGATATCTATTCCGTGTTTGATTGCAGCCGCAATCCTATGGTGCATATCAATCGTATTGACCTACCAAAATGGAGAAGCATTGCTCGCCTTAGGGCGAAAGCTCTTTGTGCCGGGCAGTCAATGGTGGCTGCTCGTCGCTTGGCTGATCCTTAAGGCTGTCCATGAAGCGGGGCATGCAATCGCGAATACCCGAGTGGGCGCCCGATCCAATGGGGCTGGAATTGGATTCATGTTTTTTGCTCCGTCTCCCTTCGTGGATGTAACCGGTCTGTGGAGCGTTCCCAACCGGTGGTCTCGCATACTTGTGAGTTCGGCGGGCATGCTTTTTGAAATAACACTTGCCGCAGTCGCTATCATCGGCGCCTGCACGATCGACAATTCTAGCGTCAAGTATCTGTGCTTTTCCATCGCAACGCTCGGGACTTTTACGACGCTGGCCTTTAATGGTAACCCGCTGATGCGCTACGATGGCTACTACATCTTAGTCGACTTGATCGATCGTCCCAATCTTTGGCAAGATGCGTCGCAATCGATGAAAGCCTATTTTTCCACCTGGCTCTTCAAAGGGCACAGCAGCCATTCCTGGTCGATACCGTTGCTGATCTACGGTACATGTTGCTGGATATCAAGAACGCTCCTGCTAGTGACCATGGGATGGGGGATGTGGATGACTTGGGACGGGATTGGACTGGCTGTGGTCGCCTTCTTTACTTGTCTTTGGTTCATTATCCCCCAGATCAAACGTAGTAAGGGAATTCCAAAGGGAACTCAACGGGCTTCGTTTCGAACTCTACTCAATCCTCTTTGTGCTCGTAAAGTAACTCGCTGTCTGGGAGTTGTTGGCGTACTCGCGCTCTGCAGCTTTTTGCCATCGCCCCTTCAAATCTATTGGCCAGCAATCGTGGAATACGTTGAACCGTCCGACGTACGAACCATCGCTGCTGGATTTGTTGTCGAGGTACTTGTCCACGATGGCCAAGGTGTACAAGCTGGCGATGAAATACTCAGACTCAGCAATCCTGACTTAGAACTCGAATGCAAATCGGCTCTGTCGATGTTACGATCAAGCGAGGAAAAGTGCATTGCTATGCGTTCGCAGCGCAAACACTCGGAATTGCAAGCCGAAGAGGCGCTACGCGAGTCGCTCCTGGTGAAAGCCAACAGCCTCCTCTCGAAAGTCAACTCTTTGCATCTCAAAGCTCCGCGAGATGGCATATTGATTGCCCGGACCTCCCGAAATTTGCCAGGCAGCTTTCTCTCAGAAGGCCAGTCGGTTGGAATGGTCGTCGATCCATCGAAAATCGAAATAATCGCTTCCATACCCCAGTATGCGTGGGAATCGGTCGCAAACAATGTCGACGCACCGGTCTCCGTTTACATGCAAAGCGGAGACTACTGGACGGGAAAGATAAGGAAGACTTTGCCTCGAACGTCCGATATCCTTGACTCTCCATCGCTTGGCGGCCTGTACGGTGGCCCGATCACGGTCGTCCACAGCAAAGCCCCGAATGGTGAATCTCAGCTCAAAACCGTTACGCCGCGACTGCATACTCGAATTGAACTAAAAGAACCCGCACGAAAAACGAAACGGATTTCGATGTCAAGCAACCAAGCACCACCTCCACCTCCACCTCCCGGCGCTCCCTGTTCGGTGAAAATGGCCTTGCAGAACGAAGCCGTTTGGCAAACCGGCCTTCGGTGGATCAAAGCAGGCATGCAAACTCAGTTTCGCGAAACGAAACAACAAAATAATCAATAGGTCTCTTTGCTGTGCCGCACTTCGTTCGCGAGGCTACAATGCACTGCCCTGTTTCCCCCGCCACTTTTTGGGAGTTGTGCTATGAATTGTGCGTCAGACTATTTCCGCATACTAGCGATTGCGACCCTCCTTTCGCCTATCCTGGTTCCGACAGTGCGAGCTCAGGCTCCCAAGGAACTCACTCCATCGGTGCCCTTGTTTAACGGTAAGGACCTAGCGGGTTGGGTGCCTGTCAATGTGGCTCCAACAACGTTTACGGCCCGCGACGGCATGATCGTCTCGACTGGCAAACCCACCGGAGTCCTACGTACCGATCGAATGTACGAAAACTGCATCGTCGACTTGGAGTGGCGACACATGCAACCTGGCGGGAATGCGGGACTATTCCTGTGGGGAGATGGTGTTCCTTCGGTGGGAATTCCGTTTACGCGAGGCATCGAAGTTCAAATCCTAGACAATGCATACAATGCCAAGGGGAAGAACGAATGGTTTACCACGCACGGTGACATTTTTCCAATCCACGGCGCCAAGATGACGCCAAGCGGGAAAGTTGCCTCCAGTGGCGTAAGAAGTTTTCCACTGGAAGAACTTTCTAAGAGTTCACCCGAGTGGAATCACTATCGCGTGGTAGCCAATCAAGGTGAAATCCGATTGAGTGTGAACGGCAAAGAAGTCTCGGTCGGCAAAGACTGTTGGCCACGAAAGGGTTATATCTTTCTTGAGTCCGAGGGATCCGAGTGCCATTTCCGTAATCTTCGCATTCAAGAATTGCCTTCATCCAACGCGACCGAAAAGGAAACGGCTCTTTCAGGGGAAGGCCGTGTCCCATTGTTCACCGGCATCGATTTGGAGAACTGGAAAGTTCCAGCGGGGGACAACGGCCATTGGAAGGTGGCAGGTGAGGTCTTGGACTACGATGCCGAAAGCGAATCGACGAACGATAAATCGCTCTGGTCGCAACGCGAGTACGAAAACTTTCAATTGATCGTCGACTGGCGCATCAAAGAAACACCCTATATAAACCCGAATGCAGCTCAAATACTTGCGGACGGTTCCGAAGCGACGGATGCTGACGGAAAGCCAATCAAACTGTCGATCCCGGATTCCGATTCGGGGATCCTACTTCGCGGTAGCGCCAAGCATCAAGTCAACATCTGGTGTTGGCCAATCGGCTCCGGCGAAATGTATGGCGTTCGTCGCGATATGAACTTGCCGAAAGAAGTTCGAGCGGCAGTAACTCCTCGAATGAAGGCAGACAAACCGATCGGCCAATGGAATCGTTTTGAGATCACTGTTCGAAAGGAAACGGTAAGCGTGGTGCTGAACAATGAGACCGTAATCAAAGAGGCAACCATTCCAGGCCTGCCACTTCGAGGACCGATCGGCTTGCAACATCATGGAAGCAAGAAAGATGGGAAATGGACGAGCCCACCGTCGCTGGTACAGTTCCGAAACATCAGTATCAAAGAGCTCCCCTGAATGGCAGCCCAGTGGTGCACGACACGTAGCTGAGCTAGGCCCTCGCTCAGGTTTAGTACGAATCCAACGAGCGAAGGGCCTCGCTCGTCCATAAGAAAATCACAGCCTCACCGTGGCGTGTTTGTTACAATAAATGGAACCAAAAATTCCAAACTTCCCCCAACCAGAGATATCCCATCCATGCGATTGTTTTTTCCCGTCCTCTCCGTATTGATACTTTTCACAACGAATGTGCGAGCTGAAAACTGGCCTCAATGGCGGGGGGCGAAGAGCAATGGCATCTCTACGGAAAAAAACATTCCGACAAAATGGAGCAAGTCGGAAAACATCGCATGGCGTACCCCGATGCCGGGTCAAGCAGGCGCGACACCCTGCGTATGGGGCGATAGGATCTACGCCACCAGCGCGGATAAACAGGACCTCGTCCTACTTTGTTTGAACACCTTAGATGGAAAAGTTCTTTGGAAACAAACGGTAGGTACCGGGAACCAAGATGCACGTGCAGGTGAAGGGAATTCCGCGTCGCCATCACCATCCACCGATGGTGAGCACGTTTGGGTTTTCTTTGGGACAGGAGTACTCGGCTGCTATACCAAGGAAGGCAAGGAAGTTTGGAAGTTTGATGTTGGTGATCGATTTGGAAAGTTTGATATCCAATTCGGTATGACATCGACCCCCGTTTTGGATGGCGACTCGTTGTATCTGCAACTCATCCATGGGCGAATGAAACGCGATGACCAGACGCGAACAGGCAAGGTAATCAAACTGGAAAAGTTAACTGGAAAAACAGTTTGGGAAGTAGATCGAGTTACCAATGCTCAGTTCGAGTGCAAACATTCCTATGCGTCCCCATTTCTCTACGACGATGCGAAGCTCAAGTTCCTAGTCGTGCACGGTGCCGATTGCACGACCGGTCATGACTTAGCCACGGGCAAGGAGATTTGGCGATTCGGAATGCTGAACGGCCCTACACCGCTCAATGCAAAGCAGAATGACCCGACCTTTCGTTTTGTGGCCTCTCCATGCGTTTCGCCCGAAACCAACACGATCATTATCCCGACAGCCAAAGAGGGGCCAGTCATCGCCCTCAAGGCTTCGGAGTTGAAGGGGGATAGTTCGGAGAAATCGACAGCCGTAGTCTGGAACTTGCCAAAAACGCCAGACGTTTCAATACCACTGGTTGTCGATGGACTGGCTTATCTGTTGAGCAAGGATGGCCAACTGCAGTGCGTGGAGTTAGCCACCGGTGAACAAGTTTACGCAAAGCGAACCTATACCGGCCAGCATCGCACAAGCCCCATATACGTAGATGGCCACATCTATTTCGGTTCCAACGATGGTCATTTCACGGTGATCAAAGCCGGCAAAGACTTTGAGATTGTCAGCACCATCGATATGGGCGAAGCGATCACCGCCTCAGCCATTGTCTCGAATGGTACCTTGTATATTCGTTCGTACGAAGCCCTCTATGCGATCAAGAAATAGCCGTGGCACTTGTTTTTCAATAAGCCGCGTAGGGCCCTCGCACGTCCAACATTGTCGCCTTTTGCGCCGCAAAAGTGCGTTGCGCAGCACACTGCACGCATCGGTTGATACCGACTTGTCGACTGGTGAAATGCTAGAATGACTGGCTATGGAATCGGACAAGCAAATCTATTTGATCTTTCAGTGGCAGCCGCAGTGGGTGTTTCTGCTGCTGCACGAGGCGCCTCCGGCAGGTGCTCGATTTGAGTCTGTGACATTGAAATCGATTGAAAAGCGAGTCGACGCTGCTTGGACGAAGCGCTGGAACAGTTGACCGGGCATCGGTGGCTGGGTTGCAGGAAGTGTTTGTAAGCTGGCTAATGCAGCGATTGCCTTACAAGGGAGCCAATGAGATCGAAGAAATGTTGCTAGGAAAGTTACCAGATATCCGAAATACTAGATCTGGCCAGGACCTTATCGCTATCGGTATCGAACAGGGTATTGAAAAGGGTATAGATCAAGGCAAGTTGGTTGGTCAGGTTCAGTTGTTGAATCACTTTGCAATTCAGTACCAACCATCGAAGCACAATTGCGAAGCATGTCTGTCGAACAGCTCAAAAGTCGCTTGAATGAGTTGAGAAATATTTTTGATGCTCGCCAGCCGTAAAACCAATGAACATTGGCAACGTGACTTATAGAGGCAATCAAGCCTTTTCGTGTATAGACCAGTTCGAAATATGCTGGCAATCAGCGAGAAGTGTCATAAAATCTACCGAATTCAGCTGAGACGGCCGGGTCCCTTGCGTTTTCTTTGGGTGCCAACCATAATGTCATCCATGAGAAACCACTGGCACAACTTTTCCTTTTATTACTTTACCAAGTCCCAATCGGGCCGATGGAGTTTTGCCGTTCGCTGAGCGAATCGAATCAAACAACTTCCAACCTCAAGGCCTACCACCTTGAGGTTTTTTTTTGCCTAGAACGACCCACTCGTTCTCCTTTCCCCCGGAGTTATCCGAAAATGATCGTCGTAATGGAAAAGTCGTCGTCGGACCAACAAATTGAGCATATTGCAAGCCGAATCAGCGAGTTGGGCCTTAAATCGCATGTCATTCGCGGCACCGAAAGGACCGTGATCGCCGCGGTCGGCGACGATCGAAAAATCAAGATCGAGTCGTTTGAGAGCTACCCTGGTGTCGCGGAAGTCCTGCCGATCTTGGCACCCTACAAGATGGCCTCGCGTGAAGTTCGCCCCGACCTATCACAGATCAAGGTGCTGAACTTCCGCGCCGGCAATGGAGCCGTAGGCATGATGGCTGGCCCTTGCTCCGTAGAAAGCGAAGATCAAATCGTTTCATGTGCTCGTGCCGTCCGCGATGCGGGCGGAACAGCCCTGCGAGGTGGTGCTTACAAACCGCGGACAAGTCCTTACGCATTTCAAGGCATGAAAGAGGACGGCCTTAAACTCTTGGCTTTGGCGCGACAAGAAACAGGCTTGGCTGTGGTGACCGAGGTCATGAGTCCCGAAGATGTGGAGTTGGTTGCGAAGTATGCGGATATCCTTCAAATCGGAGCACGCAACATGCAAAACTATCGGCTTTTGGAGGCAGTCGGTCGATCCGGTCGAGCTGTTTTGCTCAAACGCGGCCCTAGCGCAACCATCGAAGAATGGTTGCTCGCGGCCGAGTACATTCTCAACGAGGGCAATCCAGACGTGATGCTCTGCGAACGAGGAATTCACACCTTTGAAACACATACAAGATTTACGTTGCCGCTCGCAACAGTCCCTTATTTGCATCGCAAGACGCACCTGCCCGTGATCGTCGACCCAAGCCATGGAACGGGTCATTCCTATCTCGTTACCGATATGGCCGCAGCCAGTATCGCGGCAGGCGCCGACGGCTTGATTGTGGAAATGCATCCAAATCCAGAAAAGGCATTGAGCGATGGCTACCAGTCATTGGACTTTAGCCAGTTCGAGGCCATGATGAAAAAATGCAAAATCATCGCGGATGCGCTTGGCAAGCAATTCGCCTAATGTGCTAATATAGGGTCAAGCCGTGGCTGTCTTGTTCGAACCCGCTACGGATGTCCAAGTACTGTCAAAGAAATGCTATGAATGCAACTCCCAATACAAAGTTGT
>JBBRJI010000003.1:0-26569 GCA_038219625.1 Pirellulales bacterium
GAACCCGCAACCCCTTACGGGGCACTTCATTTCCAATGAAGCCGCTAGCCATTCGCCTACCCTCCAGACAAACGTCGCTCAAAAGCATATCCTAGCCCACCGGCGCAGCAAGCCAATCCCGTCTCTTTTTCTAGGATTCTATCGCACGGACGGCCCAAAACTAGTATTTTCGTTCTGATCAAGACACACGTCCCTGTCAATTCGACCGTTCAAACGTAGAAATCTGCTTCGAAGTGGCAGAACTACATTACATGGCACTCGTCGTCCTGATTCTCGACACGGAGTGTCGAGATACACTAAATTCGAACAAATCCAGCTACCTTACGATGGGTAGCCAAGTTGGCTAGACTAAAGCTCTGTTTCGCCTGACTATTCCAAACTAATCGGAAAACGCTATGTTCGCTCGCCGCATCGCTTTGACATTGATAGCTTTCGCGTCCCTTTCCGCGATTGGGTCGGCTCATCCCGGGCATGGGAATCACCGCGATGCAAATGGCTTGCTCCACTATATGACCAGCCCGCTGCATGTGCTGCCTGTTCTGGTCGCCGCCATCCTTTTTACCGGTACCGCCTTTCTGATCCGCAAGAGTTCGCGGCTGAACACGGCCCAATTGAGGCGCTAACCCAGTTAAGCTTCCTAGGAAAATGCAGTCAACGCGTATGCTTTGAATTTCCCAAGGAATCTGATCATGCGCTTCGCCGAAACCACCGAAAAACCGAGTGACACTCAGACCCAAATGCTAGACAAGTCCGGCGATCGCGTTCGACAAATGTTCGCGGAAATCGCACCTAAATACGACTTGATGAATCATGTCTTGTCGCTGAATATCGATACTCACTGGCGTGCAAAAACATTACGCATCCTCAATCTAAAAGCTGGTGCGCCCGTTCTTGACGCTTGTACCGGTACGGGTGACTTGGCCATCGCCATGGCCCGATCGCTTGGCCAAGAAACCGCCATCGTCGGCAGCGATTTCTGCGCTGAAATGCTCGAAATCGCCCGCGAAAAGCAGGCTAAGAAATTGCCAGGCTATTCTCACCTCGAGTTTATCGAAGCGGATACGCAAGAATTGCCATTCCCGGAAAACCACTTCCAAGCCGTCACGGTTGCCTTTGGCTTGCGAAACGTAGCCGTCACCGAAATGGGACTCTCGGAAATGAGAAGAGTTTGCAAAAAAGGCGGCCAAGTCGCCGTGTTGGAATTTTCTAAGCCAACTGTGTTCGGTCTGCGCCACCTGTACAACGCTTACTTCAAACACGTTCTACCTAAGGTCGGGCAGAGCTTGTCTAAGAACAAACAGTCCGCTTACGAGTACCTGCCTCAAAGCGTCCAGGAATTCCCAAGCGGCGAAGCATTGGCCAAGATCATGCGATTGGTCGACTTAAAGGACATCAAGATGGTTCCAATGACGCTTGGTGTGGTCACCTTGTACGTGGGGACGAAATGAACCCCCAAGCTAAGATAGAACATCCGCTAGTATTGGCCATTACCGGTGCAAGCGGCGCGGTGTACGCAGTACGTTTGCTTCAGTGCTTGTGTGACGCGCAGGTCCCAGTGCATCTGGTGATGAGCCCCTCGGCAGCAACCGTCATCCAACAAGAACTCAATATCGACGTTGGAACAAATCGCAATCGAATTGATTTGCTGATGGGCTATTGCTGGCCCGACAAGGCGACACAGGAACAATGGCGGCCCAGATCCGCTCAGCAGGTTTCAATGGATCTGGAGTACATTACCTTACATGACTATCAAAACTATATGACTCCAATCGCGAGCGGATCGTTTCTAACTCGGGGAATGGTGATCTGCCCTTGTTCGGGAGCCACTATTTCTGGAGTCGTGCATGCGGCCGGTAACAATCTTATCCAGCGGGCGGCTGACGTTCATCTCAAAGAACATCGCAAGCTGATTCTGGTACCACGCGAAACACCGATGTCGGTTTTTCAACTCGAAAATATGCAACGGGCCGCACAAGCGGGAGCCATTGTTTTACCTGCCATGCCTGGTTGGTACCACAATGTCAAATCGGTAGTCGATCTCATCGATTTTATCGTTGCAAGAATCCTGGATCACTTGCAAGTCCCAAATTCCCTGATGCAACGTTGGAGTGAGAGTCCAGAGCCTGGAGCAGACGTATGAACAGTGCAACCGTGGCGAGCAGCAAAGAAACAGGCTGGTTGGCGATCACAAAGCACTACCTGCAGTTGATCCGTTTTAGCCACACGATCTTCGCATTGCCGTTTGCCTTGCTTGCAACCTCCTGGGCTTATGTCGTTCCTTTGACCACAACCGGTCCCGCGTCTGGTTTGACGGATACCTACTTGACCTTGCGTTGGCCCGCGTTGCTTGGGATCCTCCTGTGTATGGTTGCGGCCCGCAGTTTTGCCATGGCTGTGAACCGTTTGTTGGATCATCGGTGGGATGGTGAGAACCCACGCACGGCTTCTCGGCATTTACCTGCAAAGATTCTGTCCCGATCCAGCGTTGCCTGGTTTAGTGTTGCCTGTGCGGTGCTTTTTGTAGCCTCGTGCTGCTTGTTTTTACCGAACACATTGCCTCTGGTTCTGTGCATCCCGGTTCTGGGTTTTCTGGCTCTTTACAGCCTTGCTAAGCGATTTACCAACTTAGTTCATTTTTGGCTGGGAACGGCATTGATGCTGGCTCCGATCTGTGCTTGGATCGCATTGCGGGGAGAGAGCGTTCAGTCGAACCCACTGGACCTATTGCCTGCCCTGACGCTGGGTCTGGTTGTTTTGCTTTGGGTATCAGGTTTCGACGTTATCTATGCTTGCCAGGATGCCGACTACGACCGAAGGGCTGGCCTGTTTAGCATCCCAGCTTGGCTGGGAGTGAGAATCGCATTGCGGGTTGCGGCCGCTTGTCATGCCGCAATGTGGTTGGTTGCGCTCGCGATGACTTTTGCATTGCCTGCGTTATCATTAGGCTGGCTTTTCCGGGCAACATTAGTGATGGTTGGCATATTGCTGGTTTACGAACACAGTGTGATCTCCGACAAAAACCTTTCCAGAATGCAGTTAGCTTTTTTTCAACTCAACTCCATCATCAGCGTCTTGTTTCTCACGGTGGGAACGATCGATGCCTACTGGCGATGAAGTAACACTTTTCCATCTCTCCATTATTTGCTCTGAACAGACATTTCAATCATGAGTAACCTTAAAGTACAGGATCGTTTGCGTTCCATTCGAGACAAGGTGGAACAAGGTGGTCGTCTCAATTTGGACGATGGGATTTTCCTTTATTCGCCCGAAGTGCCCCTGCATGAAGTCGGGCAACTTGCGAACTATGTCCGGGAAAAAATCAACGGCAACGTCGGCTACTACAACATCAACACGCATCTGAATCCAACCAACGTCTGCGTTTATCGCTGTCGCTTTTGCGCTTTCCGATCCGACCTTCGAGACCCGAAGGGGTACGCGATGAGCGACGAACAGATTCTGCATCGCGGCCAGGAAGCGGTCGACAACGGGTGCACCGAGATGCATATCGTAGGTGGGCTGCACCATAAACTCGGGTACGATTGGTATCGAGGCATGATTGAAAAGCTGCATACGGCCTATCCAAAACTGCACCTGAAGGGGTGGACTGCGGTCGAGATCAATTGGTTTGAGTTCCTGACCAAGATGACCTCGAAAGAGATTCTGCTAGATTTGAAATCCGTCGGGCTTGGGAGCATGCCTGGTGGAGGTGCCGAGATTTTTCACCCGGAAGTTCGCGACCAGCTTTGCGAACACAAAGCAAATTCTCACAAGTGGCTTGAGATCCACCAATCAGCCCACGAGATCGGACTGAAAACCAATTGCACGATGCTTTATGGCCATGTTGAGCAAGCGTACCACCGAATCGATCACTTGTTGCGTCTGAGGGAATTGCAGGACAAAACAGGCGGATTCCAAACGTTTATTCCTTTGGCATTCCATCCTGAGAACACCAAACTGTCGCATTTGAAAAAGCCTTCCGCGTTGATGGATTTGAGAACGATGGCGATTTGCCGACTGATGTTAGACAACGTACCTCATATGAAGGCCTATTGGATCATGCTGGGTATAGGAACGGCGCAAACCGCATTGGCTTATGGGGCGGATGACATCGACGGGACCGTACGACACGAATTGATTTACCACGATGCTGGGGCCACCACGCCTGAGATGCTAACGGTCGAACAGATGAAGCATTTGATTGTGGAAGCAGGGAGAGAACCCGTTGAACGAGATACGGTTTATCACCATATCCACCGCAATCCCGAAAACTTCAAAGAGTGGACTGTTGGAGAGGAAGTTTCGGTCAACAACGCGAGGCAAGAATTGGCTAGTGTGTAGCTGGGATTGTCGCCTTTTGCTCCGCAAAAGTGCGTTAACGAGGCGCACGTTCGCAGAGCAAAAGGCGACAATTTAAGACACTTCTCGCGTATCGCCACCGACTGGTTCCAGGGCTCTGCCTTGGAACCCACTGACTTGCAGGCTCTGCCTGCCGAATCGTTCAAGAATAGCGATTCCCTTGCATTGCGAAGCGAGGCAGAGCCTCCGGAGCAGTGCGTTCCCAGGCAGAGCCCTGGAACGAGAAAACGAGAAACTTCACTGGTGGTGTTAGCCGACAAGTGTTCTATTTAACGTGAGAAGATTGTCGCTTGACCGCCAAGCAGCCATTGGTCTTGAGCGCGTCCTTCGGAGGTTACAAAGTAACGCGTGTACAGCGTAATGCGTCCTGATCCATTGAGCCAAAAATGGGCTCCGAATTCTGGATAGACTGCAAGGATGTAACCGTCGACGATGGATTTCTTTTCCCCTTCTTCGTCGATTGCCTTGTCGTCATCATTGTCAAGGCCATCCCGGTCCGAGTCAATTTCACCACGAGAAAATCCGTTGTACATCCCAACGCCAACAAATGGAGCGAGTCGCGTTGGTGTTTGAAACCTTGCTCCAACGTCCATTCCCGCAAAACCTTGATTGCTGTCCGACAAAAGCAGACCGCTGATGCGTTGCGAGTAATAGCTGGTGGGATAGCACTCATACCCAACCTCAGCCCCGACGATTGGGGCGTCGGATTTCGCTAGGAACTGGCCACCTCCGCTAACAAACCAACCTCCGAGCCCTTTGACGTGTCGGGCATCCACCGCCTGTTTTATCTTGCCAACCACGTCCTCTTTTTCCGCTCCTTCATGGTACTTTGCAGCGTATTCCCGGTCATCCATCGCGTACCGAGACTTAAATGGATGGCAGCCGGAAAACGAAAAGAAAAGTGCGAAGGCGGAGAACTGGCTAAGGGTTACAGAAAGCGATGACAGATTCATGCAATAGCCATAGGGAATTTCAATTTTTGTTGCAACATCAATCTCATCAGAACGAGAATCCCGCGGGCGAGGAGCTCGCCCGACGTACTATGCTCTATCAGGACGCCAAAACGGAGTCCGCCCTAGCGAGTTGTCACCGATTTTGTCGGCCACAGTCGGGATTGTGTATTAGAAAGCATAGGTTCGCAAAGACCACTGTTTTCAAGGAACTTCCCAGCGGCGATCGAACTTGGAAGCAATGTCGTCTGCGCGACGGTTGCACGCGTGTTTAGGTCTCGCTCCACGATATTTTCCTCACCGCCATAGTGCCAAGCCGTGAAGGCATACGTAACGCAAAGGAAGCTTACCAGCCCAGCTAAAACGTCTTCCGTGTTTTTACAATAGTTCGCCATGCATCTCGCCCTTGTACATCTCTCGTGGGAACGAACGGTGAAAAGGGTGAGATGCAATTCCTGGGCCGAAGCGGTCGAATAGGAATGGCATCCTGTCCGAAAGCGAAAAAGCGACTTAGTCGTACACGATTTTCGTTCATCTTTGGTGTCGCATCAGATTCTGCACCATTTTTTCCGCTGCGATCTAAAAAACTTTTGCAATGATTCGTAAAAACCTTTCAATCCGGCTCTGCTATCCGCAGTTTCATTTTGAATGATCAATTGTCAGATCGGGCGACCTTGACATGCTCCTTAACTTTGAGTTAAGAGTGGGCCGACTAATGCCTAAAAGTTCGCAGGTTTTCCCCAAGTTCTGATTGCAATGTTTCATTGCAAATGAAATAAGCATCGCATCGAATCGTTCCATAGAACTTCGATAAAGGTTCCCTGCGTCGTCATTGCAGGCGGCTTCGACAAAGTGACCTAGGTCTTGCCAAGTGCTGACGTCCATTAAAACGGGCGCGGCTTCAGATTCAGACGATTTGAGATAATGATTTGCTACGTCGATCGAAAGGAATTCTGGAAGCAGGGTCGGGCCTGTGGATACGATGATTGCTTCGCGAAGAACAGCTTGTAGTTCCCGAATATTTCCTGGCCATGAGTAAGCCCGCAATCGTTCGAGGCATTCAGGCGAAATGGTTTGAACGTTGGTGCCGAGCTGTCGATTGAAACGAAATAAGAAATAGTGCGACAATTCTGCAATATCATCAATCCTTGATCGAAGCGGAGGCAATTGAAGTGTTACACCACGCAAGCGATAAAAAAGATCACCTCGAAAATCTCCTGACTCGATCATTCGTTCAAGATTTTGATGGGTGGCTGCGATGACGCGAACGTCCACTTGAATCGTTTGGTTGCCACCTACGCGCTGAAATTGTCCATCCTGTAACAATCGAAGAATTTTTGATTGGGTCGCGATCGGCATGTCTCCGATCTCATCTAAGAATATGGTCCCTTCGTGGCACTGCTCAAACTTACCGATTCGCTGTTTTTCGGCGCCCGTAAAAGCACCTTTCTCGTGTCCGAAAAGGTCACTCTCCAACAACGGTTCCGGAATTGCAGCGCAGTTAATCGCCAAGAACGGGCCATTGGATCGACGACTATGTTGGTAGATGGCACGAGCGACAAGTTCCTTGCCTGTACCGCTTTCACCGAGAATGAGAACGTTAATATCCTGAGGTGCAACACGTCCAATCTGCTTACAAACGGATTGCATCGCTGTTCCGTTTCCGATCAGCCTATCTGAACCGGTTTCGTCAATGCCGTGAGACTCCATTTGTGCCGGAGATCGCATTATCTTGGAGATCTTCAGGGCTTGACCTACGACTTGATGGAGCTGTTCAATGTCGAGCGGCTTAACGAGATACTCAAATGCTCCGAGCTTCATCGATTCAATTGCAGTGTCCGTGTTTCCATGACCAGTGATGAAGATGATCAGGACCTTGGGGTCTATCTCCTTTAGTTTGTTGAAAACGCTCCAGCCGGACTCTTTGCCCAGACGCAAGTCTAATAAAACGACGCTTGGCCGTTCCTCTCTTAAAACGTGCACGGCCTCCGTTCCATTGCGAGCAGCTACGACACGGAGTGTTTCGTTTGTTAGAACGGTCGCAATCGTACGTTGAATCCCAACTTCGTCGTCAACAATAAGAAGTGTGTCCATATATCAAGTTTCAGCCAATTGTTTTTGGAAGTTTCGTCGGCAAATCGATCGAGAATTTAGCACCGTTGGGCGGCTCGTTGGTTGCATGAATTTGACCGTGATGCTGCTCAATGATAGCACGTGAGACGGCAAGCCCCAACCCAGTTCCCTTTTCTTTGGTCGTATTGAACGGTTCGAACAACTGCGAGAGCGTTTCGTCCGACATCCCGCTACCCGTATCGCGAAACTCGATTTGAACACGATCGTCAGAGTGGGGCCGAGTCATGATCAAGAGACTTCCGCCATTTGGCATGGCCTCGATTGCGTTGATGCATAGGTTGACAAATACTTGGTGCAACTGTTGATGATCTGCTTCCACGATTAAGGGTTGAATTGGTTCGTCTATATGAATGGCCACTTTTTGCTGCTCGGCTCGGCCCGAAATCAAGGCAACGGCTTGCTGGATCGTAACCGATAGACTGCCTCGAGAGCGATTCTGGAGGCGCACCCGAGAGTAATCCAAAAGACCTTGGACGGTCGCCTCGATACGGCTTATCTCGTCTAAGATCAGTTGCAGGTTCTCGCCCGATAGGGTTTCAGTCGACTTTTTCCTGGAAGCGTTTTGCAATAGAAGTTTAACCGAAGTTAGAGGATTTCGAATTTCGTGTGCGACCCCAGAAGCAAGTCGGCCAACGGAAGCCAGTCGCTCGGCTCGGATAATGTCCGCTTGTGACTTTTCAAGATCGACATAGGCTTGCTTAAGGCGATCAACAATCCATTTTGCTTGTTCTTCCATCATCGACAAATCTTTACCCTGCTTCATAGAGATATCTGGGATCCCAATGCTTAGGGTTTCGCGTTGATTTAAGACGACGTCAATTCGTCCTACAGATCTCGAAAGCTTTCGAGACAGTCGCCAGCCGAACACTAACCCAAAAATGGGTCCAATAACGAGTACGAGGGTTCGAGCAAACCCAAACCAACCGCCTACAAAATCACGCGTTCGATCCGATTCACTTGCGATCTTCCAGTTGATTGTCTTGATCGTTTTCATGACTTCCATGAGTTGGGCGGCAAGCTGCCGCATGCGCACGGTACGCTCGTCTTTGAGTAAAGGGGAATCCAAAGTATTCTCAACCTTGGGTTCCGCTCCACCTTCGTCTTGCAAGGCTTTGGCGATATCCGGAGAGAGCATGCCTGTACCTAGAATACGGATGTCGTTGACAAGTGTTGAAGCCACATTAATTTGTTTCGTTTCATCCGGCTCAACGGCTACTTTTGAAAGAGCTTGCAAACGCAAATTCAGCTCATCCGCTACTGGTCGCCAAAGAGAAATGATATTGGCTCGTTCTATTACAACGTCTTGAGCGAAGATCGCTTCGATCTGTCTCGAACAATCTTGGACGGCATCCGCCTCGAATATCGATACGTAGTTTTCCTGTATGACACGGCGGTGCGCGTCCTCGACCCAGGAGATGTAGAATGACGTCGCAGAGCTCATGGATACCCAAACAATGACGACCGTGAGCAGGGGAGGGAAAACGTACTTCCACATTTTTGATACCAATTACCAGGATGACGCTAGGAGCACAATCTTTTGGCGCACAAATCTATTCCTACACGAAGATAGCAATGGACGATAGCAATGGACGATAGCAATTGACGTTCCAAAAGACTATTTCACCATCGTCCCTTTGCGAAAGATGGTTGGATACTCGAGGTTTTCGTTTTCCTCTAGGGGTTCTATCATTTTTTTAAGTCAACTGAAACTTCCTTTGAATGAAATCGTGTGGAAAACGTGTACGCGGTTTACCTATCCCCTGTTCCTGAAATGCGTTAGGGGCTCTTCTGATGAATTGGCACGGTGTTTGCACTCTGCTATTCATTCCAATCCTAAGATGCTCGATTTCGTCAACGGAGATAAACGATGACAACAAATGCAAGAACAACTTCGGAAAATACTTCGTCCAGCGACGTTTTGAGTATTGTCCCAGCTCGAGACTTGCGGCCGGCTCAGGCGTTCTTTTCCTTGGAGGTTCGTGGTGTGGTTCAGAGGGCATCCTATGAGCGACTGTTTGAAAAGGGGCACGAACTGTGGATTCAGCGTAAATTCAAACATGCCATCCATGTCTTCGAATTATTGACAAGGGCGCAAGATCGAGGTCCGAGAGCGTCGATTTTGTTAGCTCACTGCTATTCCATGGACCTTCGCTTTTCGGATTGCTGCCGAACACTGTACGAGGCACTTGATCCAAGTGTTTACCGCGATGGAGCGTCACGATTGCATGATATATTTGTCATGTGGACTTGTACCTTCTACAAGTTCGTTCGTGTGGATCTGGAGCAATTCGTACGGGACTATCCCGGGTTACCTACGCCAGCCCTTTTGCTTGGCGATTTCTATTTATTTGCGCGTCACTTTGAAAAGTCAGCCGACTGCTTTGAGCTAGCGATCCAGCGAGATTTCAAAGGCGGTTCGGTCGGAAGAATTGCAAACAATCAAATGCAGATCGCGCTTACTGGGACGCAAAATGAGTCTGCATTGTAGGGCAGGTTGTGACCAACATTCTTTGGCGTGCTTACTATCCAGCTTCGTAATCTGTTTCCGTAGAATGTGCGATGAATAATCTCTTGAGAGACAGTAGAACAACAGGAGGAGATACATCAATGCACCGAAGATTCGAAAAGGCACGTTGCACGGGCGCCGACGAGAAGTTCTTGCCAGGTCTAACTTTGCTGGTTGTAAGTCCGTCCGAATACCAACAGTCGTGCTATTGTCAAGAATTGGAAGGGCTAGGCTACCAGGTTTCAACGTCTGCGGAAGTTCCTTTTGTTGTCGAGCAGATCCATCGTGATAGCGTGCGACTCTGTATTGTAGAAGTGTATGCGCAATCGGACTTTGCTTGTTGGCTACTGGGAAAGATCAATGAAAGCGATGAATTGAAGTCCGTGCCTGTCATTGTTATCGTTCGCCAGGGCGCGACCATATCTACTTTCGGCATTTCTCGTTACCCAGTCGCTTGCTTCTATTCGCGAAAACCATCCGCAAACGAATTGGACGCCAGTATTCGACACATCCTCAAGCGCACAGGCCCCGAGCACTTTTTCGGGAAGCCCCGCTGTGATGATTGATATTTTCAGCCACGATGTTTCGTTCAAGTCTCGAATGATTCAGCATTTTTCGAGTTGGTACGGCTAGCAACGGAAGTTGCTCGCTTTTATTAGCTCGACCGTTCTCCCAGCGTTCCTAGTCGCAGCAAGGATGATAATAAATGACAAATGATTCAATGAGGCAAGGGCAGTGGTACAAGGATGCCGTTATCTATCAAACGCATGTTCGAGCCTTTGCAGACAGCACTGGTGATGGGATTGGCGATTTCGCAGGCCTCACTGCCCGCTTGGGCTACATTCAGGATTTAGGTGTGACGACGATCTGGTTGTTGCCATTCTATCCATCACCGCTTCGCGACGATGGTTATGACATCGCGAACTATGAGGACGTCAATCCTATTTATGGCGATTTAAATGACTTCAAAACCTTCCTTGACGAAGCGCATGCGCGCGGTTTGCGTGTTGTCACGGAATTGGTTCTCAATCATACGTCCGATCAGCATAAGTGGTTTCAACGCGCGAGGCATGCGCCCAAGGGGAGCAAAGAGCGGGACTTCTACGTTTGGAGTGACTCGGCGGAGCGATACAAAGGGACTCGCATCATCTTTAAGGATTTTGAGTCCTCGAATTGGACGTGGGACGAGGTCGCGAATGCTTACTACTGGCACCGGTTCTATTCCCATCAACCGGACCTCAATTTCGATTCCCTGGACGTCCACCATGCGCTCTTCGAAGCGCTTGATTTCTGGCTGGATCTCGGTGTTGACGGTATTCGTTTAGATGCCGTTCCCTATCTCTACGAGCGAGAGGGAACAAGCTGCGAAAACCTCAAAGAAACGCACGATTTCTTGCGAAGCCTCAGGTCGCACGTCGATAGCAAGTATCAGGACCGTATGTTGCTTGCGGAAGCCAATCAATGGCCAGAAGACGCGGTCAAGTACTTTGGCGATGGCGACGAATGCCACATGGCTTTTCATTTCCCACTGATGCCACGCTTATTCATGGCAGTACAGCAGGAAGATCGCTTTCCAATCATCGATATTCTTCAGCAGACTCCTGCAATTCCGGAGAGTTGCCAATGGACTATCTTTTTGCGCAACCACGATGAGTTGACGCTGGAGATGGTTACTGACGAAGAACGGGATTTTATGTATCGAGTCTACGCTCGCGATCGACAAGCGAGAATCAATTTAGGCATTCGGCGCCGCCTGGCCCCGTTGCTCGGTAACAATCGCCGAAAGATCGAGTTAATGAATGGCTTGCTTTTTTCGTTGCCTGGAACCCCGGTCCTCTACTACGGAGACGAGATCGGGATGGGAGACAATATCTATCTCGGAGACCGAGATAGTGTTAGGACCCCCATGCAATGGAATGCAGACCGAAACGCTGGATTCTCAGCCGCAAACCCGCAAAAGATGTATTTGCCGGTGGTGACAGATCCCGAATTCAACTTTACTGCCGTCAATGTCGAGACATCGCAGAACAGTCCCCACTCGCTCCTGTGGTGGATGAAGCGAATGATCGCCGTGCGCAAACGATTCAGCGCGTTTAGCCAGGGGACGCTTGAGTTCCTTACCCCGGACAACTCCAAGGTCCTGGCGTTTGTTCGCTGTCATGAGCATCAGGTGGTATTGGTCATCGCCAACCTATCGCGTTACGTGCAATGTGCAGAGCTTGATTTGTTGCGTTACAAGGGAGTGACGCCAATTGAGATCTTTGGGCAGAATCCATTACCGACGATCGGCGATCAACCTTACCTCATCACACTTGGACCGAACGCGTTTTATTGGTTCCATTTGAAGAGTCCTATAACCTCCGATGTAAAATCGGTTCAGGAGAACTTGCCCTCCATTGCTATCAAGAAAACATGGACTGAGGTTTTTTCCGACAAACTCAAACCGAGTGTCGAAGCAGTGCTGCCTCGTTTCATTGTCAAGCAACGATGGTTTGCTGGCAAATCTCGAATCATTCAATCAACAGCGATCGTAGAAGTAATTTGTTTCAGTGGAGGATCGCTCGACGACGATATTTATCTCGTGGTAGTGCGTATCACTTATACAGAAGGAGAGGCAGAACACTATTTGCTGCCTCTTGGGTTCGTAGCGACGGCTAACGAAGAAGCGTCGAATAAACTCGACACCAAGCTAGCGATTTTGGATGTTGCTCATTCTGAGGCTGCGAAGAGCGGGGTTATCTTCGATGCGTCGCGAAGCGAAAACTTCTGGAGCCATCTTTCCGACGCGATTGAGCAGACGCAACGCATTCCTGGCCGACATGGGCATTTGTCGGCTTGGCATACGGAGGCTTACCGCCGCATCCGACCGCAAGATGATTCTGTTTTGGTTCCCAGGAATTTGCGAATCGAGCAGAGCAACAGCGCCGCGTTACTTGGAGACAAGTTCATCGTGAAACTGTTTCGCAAAGTCGACTCCGGTCTCAATCCTGACTTGGAAATCAGTCGTTTTCTTTCGAAAAAAGTCCATTTTCTACATTCGCCGTTGCTCTCAGGTGCCATCGAATATCGTCCGCAAGACGGGGATACGATGACGCTGGCTATTCTCCAAGAATATATTCCCAATACGCAGCAAGCCTGGGAGATGACACTGCATGAAATCGGTCGATTTTTTGAACGCATCGAGCCTGAGTGCTCGATTGAGCCCGAGTGTTCGGATGGTGCAAAGCAAATGCAACAGCAGACCAGTGTCCATTGGATCGATCTGATCGATCAAGAGCCAACCGAAACAATTCGTAATTCGATAGGCCAATATCTTTTCTTAGCCGAGCTACTTGGGAAACGGACCGCCGAGATGCACCTGGCGTTGGCTGACGCCGCCGACAATCCTACGTTCACGGCAGAACCATTCACCCCTTTCTATCAACGGGGATTGTTCCAATCGATGCGAAACCAAGGGGTACGTGTTCTGCATCTTCTCCATCGCAAGTTGCCATCCTTTTCCCCGTCGGTTCGATCCGATGCGGAAACGGTCGTGGGCGCCCAAGCGGAGATCATCAAACGCTTTCGTCGCATTACCGAACGAAACATTACTGCCTTGAGAATTCGATGCCACGGCGACTATCACTTGGGGCAGGTCCTCTACACGGGCAAAGACTTTGTGATCATCGATTTCGAAGGAGAGCCAATGCGGGCCATTTCGGAACGACAAATAAAACGATCCCCGCTCCGCGATGTCGCGGGGATGATTCGTTCATTTCACTATGCCTCGCTCACTGGTTTGTTACAAGAAACGGCCGGTATCGGCGTGCGTTCGCAAGATGCGGAATCCTTTAAACCGTGGGCTCGCCTCTGGTATCAATGGACCAGTGCAGAGTTTTTGAAAGCCTACCTTAAACAAGTCAATGGCGCTCCCTTCTTGCCGCAGGGACGTGGTGAGCTTCGATGCTTGCTCGAAACATATCTGATGGAAAAAGCGTTGTATGAGCTCGACTATGAAATGAATAGTCGGCCCGATTGGCTTGCGATTCCTCTCCAGGGCATTCTCGAACTATTGAGTACGTCCGATATGAATGCATCCGTCCCCTTGGCGAATAGCTAATACTCAGTGCGAACAGAGTGAATATGGAATCAAGAACAAGAATTTAGGAGGTTTTCACATGGAAGCGTTTGCAGGACGAAGTCGAGTGGTCATCGAGTCGGTTCAGCCTGAACTTGATGGCGGTCGATTTCCAATCAAGCGAATTGTGGGCGAGGCAGTCTCCGTCGAGGTGGATTGTTTTTGCGATGGGCATGACCTTGTTCGGGGCGTCCTATTGTTTCGGCATAGCTCCGACGCAGCTTGGTCGGAGTCCGAATTGACTCCCTTGCGAAACGATCGGTTTCAAGCGGAATTTGTCGTCCATCGTATTGGCTTGTACGCCTACACGATACAGGCGTGGGTCGATCGATTTGGATCGTGGAATCGCGATATGCAAAAGCGAATTGCCTCCGACTTGGATATCGAACTTCATCTTTGTGTTGGGATCGATATGGTATCGGAAGCGTTGCAGAACGCCAGCCGCGATGACCGCGCTTGGCTTGAAATGCAAATCGATCAAATGCAGGGACATCGACCGATTGAAGAGCGTCTTCGAACTGCGTGCCACGCAACGCTTGCGGATCGTATGCGATCCATAACACCAAGGGAATTCTCCAGTCAGTACGAACGGGAGCTCTCCGTCGTCGTCGATCGACAACGCGCTCGATTTAGTACATGGTACGAGCTGTTTCCACGTTCTTGCGGAAATGAGCGAGTCTCCGATGGTCCGCTGGTGCATGGCACTTTCGCGGACGTTGAATCGCAGTTGCCTCGCATCGCTAAGATGGGTTTCGACGTCCTCTATCTTCCGCCGATCCATCCGATCGGTCTTGCTTTTCGCAAAGGAAAAAACAATTCGACGACCGCAACCGAATCGGATGTTGGTAGTCCTTGGGGGATAGGCTCAGCGGATGGTGGCCACTTGGCGATCCATCCAGAGCTTGGTTCTATCAAAGCGTTTCAGGGTCTTGTCAAGTCTGCGAACGATCATGGCATCGAGATGGCAATGGATCTCGCCTATCAATGTTCGCCCGACCATCCATGGGTGAAAGAACATCCAAGCTGGTTTCGCCGTCGCCCAGATGGATCGATTCAATACGCAGAGAATCCGCCAAAGAAGTATCAAGACATCTATCCGATCGACTTTGAGTCGGAAGATTGGCAATCCCTTTGGAGGGAGCTCGCCAACGTGGTTTTCTATTGGATTGAGCAGGGGATACATGTCTTCCGCGTCGACAATCCACACACCAAAGCCTTTCTGTTCTGGGAATGGATGATTAAAGAAGTCAAGTCAAAGCAGCCTGACATCCTCTTTCTTGCGGAAGCCTTTACGCGTCCGAAGGTGATGAATCGTTTAGCCAAGATCGGATTCAGTCAATCGTATACGTACTTTACTTGGAGAAACACAAAACAGGAGTTGACCGATTATTTTACTCAGTTGAATCAATCGGAGCTGAAGGAATACTTTCGTCCCAATGTCTGGCCCAATACGCCTGATATCCTTCCGGAATATCTTCAGTTCCATGGTCGGCCAGGTTTTGTCATACGGCTCGTGCTGGCTGCAACTCTCGGCGCGAACTATGGGATCTATGGCCCTCTCTTTGAGCAATGCGTTGGCGAACCGGTCGCTTTTGGGAAGGAAGAGTACCTGGATTCAGAAAAGTACCAACTTCATCGATGGACCATCGATGGGCCTCATGATATCAGTGACACGATCGCGCATGTCAATCGCATTCGCCACAACAATCGGGCACTTCAGTCCGACCACTCACTTGCTTTTCATGAAACCGACAATCCTGAACTGATCTGCTACGGCAAGCATGATCGAGAGACCGGCAATCGGATCATCGTCGTTGTCAATCTCGACCCTCGCCATGCACAATCGGGGTGGATCGAGCTCGAGCTGGACGAATTCGGTATCCGCGATTCCGATCGATACCATTTGGTCGATCTATTTGGCGGAGGCAACTATTGTTGGCAAGGCCGTCGTAACTTTGTTATGCTTGATCCCAAAATTTCTCCAGCCCATGTTTTCCTTGTCCGACATCATCTTCGAACGGAACATGATTTCGACTACTTTCTTTAGGCGGACCAGAGCCGCTGCAAAAGTTAGCGAACTGTGATTTCGAGGAGTAACAAAACCATGATCTCAAACACCAACGAAAACACCATGCTTTCGGACTTCGATTTTCAACTGTTCGGTGAAGACAAACACTTTCGACTCTTTGATAAGCTCGGCGCCCATTTGGTTACGCACAACGGAATAAATGGCGCTCAGTTTGCAGTTTGGGCTCCGAATGCAGCGAGCGTCAGTGTGATCGGCGACTTTAACCGTTGGGATACCAATGCTCATCCGCTTGCGACCAGAAGCAGTACCGGTTTATGGGATGGCTTTGTTCCAGGAGCCGTGGAAAGGTCGCAATACAAGTATCATGTCGTTGGCCAAAACGGCCACCGAATGGACAAAAGCGATCCGTATGCGTTTTCGAGCCAAGTCAGACCGGAAACTGCGTCATTGGTGGTAGATCTCCAGTACACCTGGAATGATAGTGAATGGATGCAGGGACGGAGCGCAAGACACAAATTGTCCTCACCGATCTCGATCTATGAAATGCATTTTGGTTCATGGCGGCAAAACCCTGCTGGCCCGAATCGCTTTTATAGCTATCGAGAGCTTGCGCCGATGTTGGCACAATATCTTACTGAACATGGATTCACCCATGTTGAGTTCCTGCCGTTGATGGAACACCCTTTTTATGGTTCCTGGGGATATCAGACGACAGGTTACTTTGCTCCAACCAGTTGTTATGGCTCTCCACAGGAATTAATGTTTTTGATCGATACGTTGCATCAAAATGGTTTTGGAATCATTTTGGATTGGGTTCCAAGCCATTTTCCTTGCGATGGTCATGGGCTGGGTTACTTCGACGGAACACATCTCTACGAACATGCCGATCCCAAGGAAGGCTTTCATCCGGAATGGAAATCCAGCATCTTTAACTACGGGCGACCTGAAGTAGCCAATTTCCTTATCAACTCGGCCCTCTTTTGGTTGGAGAAGTATCATGTTGACGGGATTCGAGTCGACGCTGTCGCGTCCATGCTCTACCGCGACTATTCACGCAAGGCAGGGGAGTGGGTTCCGAATCGAAATGGTGGCCGCGAAAACTTGGAAGCCATCGCGTTTCTCAAGTTATTAAATGAAAAAATCTACGATGGCTTTCCCGACGTTCAAACATTTGCCGAAGAATCGACGGCGTGGCCTGGCGTTACCAAACCGACCTACGACGGAGGGTTAGGATTTGGCCTTAAGTGGGATATGGGCTGGATGCATGACACGTTGAAATACATGGCGCTCGATCCAATCTTCAGAAAACACAGCCATGGTCAAATTATTTTTCGCTCCGTATATGCAAATAGCGAAAACTATGTCCTGTCACTTTCGCATGATGAAGTCGTATATGGCAAAAAGTCCTTGCTGAAACAGATGCCCGGCAACACAACGGAACAGTTTGCAAACCTACGACTTTTGTATGGATACATGTTCACGCAGCCTGGAAAGAAACTCTTGTTCATGGGAGCTGAGTTCGGGCAGGCCAAAGAATGGTATCACGAGTCTGGCTTGGAATGGGAATTACTCGCTAACCCAGCCAACGCAGGGATGGCTCGATGGGTCGGCGATTTGAATCGAATCTATCGTACCGAGTCTGCATTGCATGCCAACGATTGCGATCCGAAAGGATTCCGATGGATCGAAGCCAACGACTGGGAGCAATCCGTATTTTGTTACCTGAGAGAGGGAACGCATTGCCGCCCTGTCTTGGTTGCCCTGAATTTCACGCCGGTTGCCCGCCATAACTATCGAATAGGAGTTCCGTGCCCTGGACAATGGGAAGAAATACTCAATAGCGATGCAGAAATCTATGGCGGTGCAAAAGTTGAGAATTTTGGGGCGGTGGAGACGGTTCCGATGCCATCGCACGGCGAACGGCATTCCGTTACGATTTCGATACCACCCTTGGGGATGGTTCTATTGTCACCCACAGAATCAGCGGAGTACTCCCAACTTTCGCGTAGGAAATAGCCTAAATGAAGCAATCCCCAATCCGACACGACGCGCGCGTCTCCGAATTGCTAAAGACATTGAACATTGACGTCTTTGCGATCCAGATTCATGACGCAAGCTTTCCGTCCGAGCCAGTAGAAGATTGCGGCCGCGGTTCCCCCTATTCTTATGGGGCCGAACGGTTTTTCCAATTCGTGGCCGAACTCGGATTCAATGTGGTGCAGCTTGGACCTCGCGGTAGCCTTTTGAAAGGTTCTTCGTCGCCGTACGATGCGACGATCTTTTCAAGAAATCCGCTTAGTCTCCCCCTGGGACGATTCGTCGACAGCGGCAGACTGTCTCGCAACACGTTGCAACAACTGCGTCTTCCGGCAGGGCAACTGGCTGACCGACTAGGGCTGTCGAACACAGAATTGCTGGATCGCTACCAGCCAGCATTTGATGAGGTTATCGCAAACCGGGATGAGAAAGATCGCGAGTTGACTCAGCAATACTTGATCGACAACGAACACTGGCTAGTTTCTGATGCACTCTACGATGCGCTATCGGTTGAGCATGGAGCAGTGTGGTGGCGAGACTGGACACTAACACCGCAAGCGATTTTTGATCAAAAGATTTATGTCCCGCACGCGGCAAACCAAGCCGAGGCCGAACAACGGCTTCTTGCATTGCGTGCCAAGTATGCAGACAGAATTTTCGATTACGCATTTATTCAATGGTTGATCCATGTCGAACATCGAGCCTTGCGACGACGTCTCGCGCCGCTTGGAATTCAATTGTACGCAGATTTGCAAGTTGGACTGTCGCCACAAGATGTTTGGGCTCGACAGAGTCTCTTTCATCCCAATTATTTGGTCGGTGCCCCCCCTAGTCGCACCAATGCGGAGGGACAGCCCTGGGGCTTTAGCGTTTTAGCACCAGAACAACTCGGAACGCACGAGCATCCAGGTCCGTGCATGGACTTTGTTCGAGCACGACTTCAACGAACCATGCTCGAATGTGACGGTGTTCGCATCGATCATCCTCAAGGGTGGGTCGATCCATGGGTTTATCGTTCGAATGATCCCGATCCGATACACGCGGTTCAAAACGGAGCTCGCCTATTCTCGTCGCCCGATGAAGCGACCCATCCGGAGCTCCATCGATATGCAATCGCCGAGCCTGAACAAATCGATCGCGAGCAGCTTCCGCATGCCGATCATCGAGTCATTCAGCTTTGCGATTCGCAGGTCGAGACGTATGCTCGTTTAATCGACATTGTGGTACAGGAGACGCTTCATCACGCCGGCTCAATCAATCCGATCGCATGCGAGATTCTCAGCACACTACCCTATCAGGTGCAACGAGTCTTGGAACGCTACCAATTGGGACGATTTCGTGTTATCCAAAAAGCCAAACTCGATCAACCAAACGACGTTTACCGAATTGAAAACGCGCAGGCGCGCGACTGGATCATGTTCGGAACGCATGACACCCCAGGCATTTGGCAGCTTGTTAACCATTGGTGCGATGGGGATGAATACGCTCGCTGGATGGACTATCTCGCGGCTCTCAATGGCAAGGAGACTGCAATGACCGATCCGACTATCGCTCGACCATCGCCGGGTCAACTCATTAATCAGATCTTTGTATCCATGCTCAAGAGCAACGCGAGACACTTGGTAATCTTCTTTCCAGATCTCTTTGGAATGACGGATCGTTTTAACGAACCCGGAGTTGTTTCGGATGCGAATTGGCGATTGCGACTGCCACACGATTTTGATGAGAACTATCGGCAAGGTCGCACGTCGGAATCGGTACTCGACGTTGCGAGATGCATCGAACGAGCGTTGTCGGATCACCGCAATTTTACTGGCCGCGAAATCAATACCCCTTAATGCAATTCCAAAGTAATTGCTTCCGTCTCAACTACCACAGTTGTAAAAACATGACTACCAAAACAACCCGCACCGTTGGCGCCACACTAGATAAATCAGGTACGTGTCGATGGCGAGTATGGGCACCGCTTGCAAGAAATCCGAAATTGATCTTGGTAGACAGAAGCGGAAAGGATGAACTTGTTCTACCGCTCGAACCAGACTCGAATGGCTATTTCATTGCCGAACAGCAGCGCGTCGTCAGTGGGCAGCGATATGTCATCCAGCTAGGCCAAGAACAACGTAGACCTGATCCGGCATCCTCTTCCCAGCCTGATGGTGTGCACGCTCCGTCTGCCGTTTGGAGCCCTGACGGATACGAATGGACCGATATCCATTGGAAAGGGCGCTCACTCCAAGAATTGGTGATCTATGAGCTGCACGTTGGAACTTTCACGCGCGAAGGGACGTTCGCCGCCGCCATTCCTCGGCTAGAGCAATTGCGCGACCTAGGGGTAACGGCTATCGAACTAATGCCGGTAGGTCAGTTCCCTGGCAATCGAGGTTGGGGTTACGACGGCACATACTGGTTCGCTGTCCAGCATTCTTATGGTGGCCCAACGGAATTGCAACGTTTCGTTGACGCTTGCCACTCCCTTGGTTTGGCGGTCATCCTCGACGTTGTCTACAACCACTTTGGCCCCGAGGGGAATTACATTGCCGAGTTCGGTCCCTACTTTTCTGACAAGCACCATACCCCATGGGGAAATGGGATCGACTTCGATGAGGAATTATCGCGACCGGTACGAGATTTCGTTTTGGACAACATCAGGCATTGGATGCGTAATTTTCACATCGATGGATTTCGACTAGACGCCATTCACGCCATCAACGATGACAGCCCTACACACATTCTGGCGGAAATAAAACGAGTAGCAAACGAGGAAGCCGAACAGTCCGGGCGATTGGTACTTGTGATTGCCGAGAGCAATCTCAACGACGTAAAGTTGCTGGATAGCGAAGGGAACGGCGGGTACAGCTTAGATGCTCAGTGGAGCGACGACTTCCATCATTGTGTCCATGCACTCTTAACCGGAGAGCGAGACGGATATTACGCTGATTTTCATGAGCCGGAATCCCAACTTTTAAAGAGTCTGAGTAATTTCTTCGTACATGACGGATGCTATAGTCAGTTTCGCGGTGCCAACCACGGTGGTCCAATCGGTGAGCATTCGGGCGAAAAGTTTATCATAAGTATTCAAACGCATGATCAAGTCGGGAACCGCGCGATTGGCGATCGCTTCGGCACTTTGCTTTCGCCGAAAAAGCAGCGTCTGGCAGCAGGGTTGTTACTGTTATCGCCCAATATCCCGATGCTCTTTATGGGTGAGGAATATGGCGAGACAAGCCCGTTTCCATTCTTTTGTGACTTTGGAGACGAAGGAATTCGCGAAGCAGTTCGCCATGGGAGACGCGAAGAGTTTTCTTCGTTTGCATGGAAGGACACTTTACCGGATCCATTGGCGATAGAGACATTTGAATCAGCTATTTTGAGTTGGACTTGGCCCTCGGGAACCTTGGCCAATGCAATCCGGAACTTGTACCAAGAGTTGCTGAGAGTTCGTGTTTCCTATCCTGCCTTCCGCAACTATCGAGATCGGCGGGCTGAGTTTATTAGCGCCGGGTCTGACGGTGCTCGTGAAGCACTAGTTCAATTGACGCGGTCAGATGCCAACAACTCAAACGACCAAATCATTACCTACTTCAATCTGACGGACGACAGATTGAAGCTCCCGCCCCCCAACAACGAGGACGAAAAATCGCTACTGTTGCACTCCGAGGAAAGCCGCTTCGGTGGAGTCGCTTCAGTCAATTCAAATCCATTCTTTTTGGAGCCGTTCGCCTTTGTCGTTTTCCGACTTCAACGAAAGGAATAGTCATGACAACAAAAGCCCATCCGACAGAAACACTTTCGAACAAACCATCCCACTTGGAAGAGGTAACTATTCCGACGGAGTTCAATTCCCAGGACATTCATCCCATCGTTGACGCGGTACTTGCGAAAGTAGAGCAAAACATCAAGCATCGACCGCTTCCTTCCGCGACGTATCGAGTGCAACTAAACAATCGTTGTTTGTTCGGTGACATCGAACGCATCGTGCCGTACTTGTATACACTCGGAATCAGCGATCTTTATTGCTCCCCCTTTCTTCAAGCAAAACCGGGAAGCCAACACGGCTACGACATTGTTGATCATTCGAGAATCAACGAGGAGATAGGTACGATCGACCAATTGCGATCGCTTCGCTCTGTTTTGCGAGAACATCAAATGGGATTGATTGCTGACGTAGTCCCAAACCACATGAGCGCAATGCCAAAGCGAAATGCTTGGTGGCATGATGTATTGGAAAATGGCCAGAGTTCGCAATTTGCATCGCACTTCGATATCGATTGGTTCCCTATCAAAACGGATCTTAACAACAAGGTTTCGCTGCCATTGTTAGGTGACCAATATGGCAAGGTACTTGAAGAAGGGCAACTTGTTATTCAGTTTGAGGAAGGAACTTTTTCGCTACACTATTTTGAGAACATACTCCCCGTTGCCCCGCGAACGTATTCCATCATTCTTGGAGAGGATGTGAAATTGCTTCGCGCGGAGTTGGCTCCGGAAAACGAAGCTCTGTTGGAACTGCTGAGTATCCTAACTGCCATTCATAATCTACCTGAACGCACGGAAAAAAAGTCTGAGCGACTTGTAGAACGACGACGCGAAAAGGAAATCATTAAGCGCCGACTCAATGAACTCGCAACACGATCTCCCGCGATCCAGGAATACATTCGAGCCTGCCTAGTCAAAATAAATGGGAATCCCGATGATGCGAAGAGCTTTGATCGGCTCGATCATCTTCTCCAAGAACAGGCGTATCGGCTCTGCAATTGGCGAGTCGCGGCGGATGAGATCAACTACCGCCGTTTTTTCGATATCAATGAATTGGCAGCGATTTGCACCGAGAATCCCGAAGTTTTCGAGGACTCGCATCGATTAATCTTTCAATTGATAGATGAAGGGATCGTGACGAGCCTCCGTATCGATCATCCAGACGGGCTCTACGATCCTCGGGGCTATTTCATACAACTCCAAGAAAATCATTTTCTCAGATTGTGTCAAAACGCTTTTGAATCTGATTGTGAGGCGTTGCGGGTCAAAGATGACACGCTTTCCAAAGGCGCTATGTTACCGATGGTTCTGCAACGTCTTCGCGAATTGTGGAGAACGGCCATCGAGTTCTCTGGCTCGCCACTCGCGAAACCGCTCTATGTTGTTGTCGAGAAGATTCTTGCACTCGAGGAATCGTTACCAGAAGACTGGCCCGTTCACGGCACAGTCGGTTACGAATTGCTAAATTCCATCAATGGCGTTTTCGTCGATTCCGATGGCGAGCGTCCATTATCGGCTCTCTATTCGCGTTTCATTGAATCACCACTGGCCTATGACGAGCTGATTTATCGTGGCAAACGATTGATCGTTCGCATCAGTATGGCAAGTGAGCTCATGGTACTCGGTCATCGATTGGACAGGATTTCGGAACGCAATCGGTGGACACGCGACTTTACTATTAACAGCTTGACCCAAGCATTGCAAGAAGTCATTGCTGACTTTCGTGTCTACCGCTGTTATGTGCAGCCCGGCAGAGTCTTGCAGCGAGATCGTGATCGCGTTGAGCAAGCAGTGGTTCGTGCCAAGCGGCGGAATCCGGCAATAGACGCGACCGTATTCGATTTTGTTCAAGACATGCTTTTGTTGAAGTTTCCGGACGCAGCACTTGAGGAAGATCGGCAAGCCATCGAAAAATTCACAGGCAAATTTCAGCAGCTAACCGGCCCGATCATGGCCAAAGCTGTAGAAGATACCACGTTTTATCGATTCAACCGATTGGTTTCGCTCAACGAAGTCGGTGGTGAACCAAACCAATTCGGTGTGACGGATGAGTCGTTTCACCAAACAAACGTCGAACGTCAACGTCGCTTCCCCTACGCGCTAACTGCGTCATCAACGCACGACACGAAACGAAGTGAAGATGTCCGGGCTCGCATCAACGTACTTAGCGAGATTGAAAAGCTCTGGCGCAAACATGTGCTGCAATGGAGCCGCTGGAATCAGAAGTCAAAATCGTCCGTTGATGGTGGATTAGCCCCTAGTCGCAACGCCGAGTATCTGCTCTATCAAACACTCGTTGGGACATGGCCAACTGCAAATCCGACCGGTCAAGCCCTGGAGGAGTTCAGGGAGCGGATTCAAACATACATGCTGAAGGTCGAGCGTGAGGCCAAAGTGAATACGAGTTGGGTCAGCCCAAATATTGCCTATGAACATGCTGTGAATAAGTTCGTCGCCAGTATCCTCAGGAGCGAGCCCAAGAATGCGTTCTTGGAAGATCTGAAGCTGTTTTCGAACTTGATTGCCGAGCATGGTTACTGGAATTCGCTTTCGCAACTCGTGTTAAAGATCGCGTCTCCCGGTGTCCCCGATTTTTACCAAGGGACTGAACTCTGGAACCTTTCCCTGGTCGATCCTGATAATCGGCAGCCTGTCGATTTTTCAATGCGACGACAATTGCTCGACGGCTTGCTCGATCAAATGGGTGTGGCCGTGGAAAAACAAAGCCGCAACGGGGCGATCGAGAGCTGGCTCGACAATCAACATCATCGCAGTTCGACAGCGGACTTTGAAACAACGCAATTGCTTGATTCACTCCTGAGTGGGCGAGAAACGGGGTTGATCAAGATGTTCGTTTCACTGATCGGACTCCGCACGCGTCGCAAGTACCACGAACTCTTCACGGTTGGCGAGTACCTGCCGCTAGTGGTGACCGGTAGCAAATCAAATCATCTGGTTGCCTTTGCCCGAACCTACGGTGAGCAAGCTTGTATCGTGGTCGTGCCGCGATTCACCGCCAAGCTTAATGGCTTTGGAGGCAAGCCACCGATCGGTGAATGTTGGGACGATACGCTTGTCGAATTGCCAGAGCAATTGTCAGGCCGGTGCTTTCACGATCAGTTTACTCGCCAGCATCATGCACCGGCGTCGGGCCTTAGTGCGAATCGAAGTGGCCTTAGTGCGAATCGCACTCAAATAGCCGTTGCACAACTCTTGAAAGTGTTTCCCATAGCGATGCTATGCTCCTGAGAAGTCTCGAGCAAGTGATTCGAGACAGCAGAGCATCTCGCCCTAAAGTTTAGCTCAGTGAAGCAGGAGCAAGAACACGATCATAAAAACCCCAAGGACGACAAGCGTAATTGCAAGAAGTATCCCGGAATAAGACGCTCGGATGATGCCAGCCGTCCCGTTCTTAAGATACCTTACCCACCGGAGATGCTCGAACACGGCGACGAGATTTACGATCACGCCTAAGATTACCAGAGCCGTACCAAACCAAACGGAAAGCATGGGAGAATCATTGGGTGCGTCAACGCGAGTTGCTGCGATCTCTCGCAGTAGCAGTCCAAAACGTGCGACGACGAAGCCAAATCCCATCATGGCCAACCCAGTCCGAATCCATGCGAGAAAGGTTCGTTCGGCAGCTAGCAGGTCACGGGGATCGCATACGGTCCTCGTTCGTAAATCTACTTTTTGGGGATTGTTAGTATCGTCTATTTGAGTCAACTTTATGATCGGGAACGTTTGTGTTTTGGCCATTGTAGCTGCTATGCTGCAGTGTTTCGAGTTCCATTTTCATCTAAGCCAGCGTATGCAAAGGGCTGCTAAGCCCAAGAATAGACCGAATCCCATCACTTCCGTAAAGGTCGTCAGAAAAATGGTCGACGATTGAGCCGGATCAAGCCGTAGTCGTTTTAAGAGGAGAGGTATCGCGGCACCGACAAGGGGTGAAACCATCAGGCACAACCACATCGAAACGCCGATGACCAAGGCGAGGCCGGGCGAACTGCTCCATATAAAGACTCCGCCCGCCGTAACCACAGCGACAAGTAGACCGTTAATCGCACCTGCCAAAAGTTCCTTTCGAAGCAATCGCCAGACAGATCCAGGGGAGACCTCCTCTAAAGCAATGCCTCGCAAAACGACCGCTAAAGATTGGGCCCCACTATTGCCAGCTTGCCCTGCAACAACAGGCAGCAAAACCGCCAAGGCCGAAATCTGCGCAATGACCGATTCAAACAGTCCGACGATAGCGGCGGCGATAAACGTCGTCACTAAGTTCAACAACAGCCACGGCAATCGTCGAGAGACCACTGTACCAACCGACGAAAGAGTCCTTTCGTCTGCACCTGCACCGACCATTCGTTGCAAATCTTCGAAGGCTTCTTCTTCGACCGCTTCAACAATTTGTTCGTGCGGAACGACGCCCAGCAATCTTCCCTCCTCGTTGATCACCGGCAATGCCAAAAAATTCCGATCTCGCATAAGCTGCGAAACGTCCTCGCGATCCATCAACACTGGAACACTTACGACATCTCGATGGGCTAGGTCTGCGATGCGAGCCTTGGGATCCGCCAAAAGTAACTCACGCGCGTTCAACACACCAACCAGATTCCTCTGTCGGTCAGTAACGTATAGATAAAACGTCATGTCCCTCGGTGCAGACCGAAGCACGGCAACCGCTT
>JBBRJI010000004.1:0-26442 GCA_038219625.1 Pirellulales bacterium
TTCGGATCGTTCGGGATCCAGTGCGACCATTGGTCGTAAGCGGTGGAAGCCTTCGAAGTATCCTGAGCCGTTGTCTGCATATGGGTGCTGAAAACGACAAACAGGACGATAGGAACAGAAAAGCGAAGCATGACCTATTTCTCCAAGTTGGAAGCATTTCGATTCAAGTCACGCCCAGAACCTTTTTTAAATGGGTATTACTTTCTTCGGCGGGCCATTAAGCAATATAGCCTGTCACCCGTAACCTGGCGGTTGAGAGTTTCTCTGAGCGAGCTCTTGGAGATACCCCAAGTAAAATAAGAATTCCGCGTGACAAGGTGTGAAAGGTCGCCATAAGAAATCTTTTCAATTAACGAATTTTGGCATGAAAAAACGCTAATTTCTCAAGGGATTAACCAAGAAAAACCAGGGTTTGGGGGCGATGAGAGCGCTGGGGCTCGAACCCAGGACCCAGGGATTAAAAGTCTCTGAGACACTAACGGATTCACAGGGCGAAACGAACCACTACAGTGGAATCAACAGCAGTCAGTCTAAAATTAGCTCGATAGTTGAGCGATTTCAGTCATGCCGACAAGACCTTGAACGCATGCGTGGCAACACACAAAACGAATTTAAGCAAACCGCACTGGCGAAGCGACGCACGATGTTCAATCCGCATTGCGATCATCGGAACGCGTAGCCTAGCAGTCCCTATTTTCATGCAGGTCCTGCCTGCACAACCAGGCACGTGGCATCCCATTGGGGCGTCCGAGAGCCGACCTGTACTTACTCAATGAAATGGGTAAACTTGGATTCTCTTTTACCTCGATTGAGTAGTGAGATGCTAGCTTTCCTTTACTGTATCGACTTTGCACGACTTGGATTGACCGTAACATGAGCTCAGGCATCGAAAAGTGGTCTCCTCCAAATGATTCCAAAGCATTTGAGTCGCTATGCCTCGATCTTTGGCGGGAGATTTGGCTCGACTCCAACGCGCAGAAGAACGGGCGTAGTGGCCAGTCGCAGGCTGGCGTGGATGTTTTCGGTCAGTACGACGGAAAATGGGCCGGCGTGCAGTGCAAACCGAAAGATGGGCTGCTGTGGAGCAACTTAACGAACGCAGAACTCGAAAAGGAGGTTGAAACTGCGAAGAAATTTGCACCACGTCTCTCAAGCTTCATTCTTGCCACTACAGGGCCAAGAGACGCGACGGTACAGAAGCGAGCCCGCGAGCTTGATGACGAACACAAAATTCAAAATCGGTTTGGTGTTTCCGTCTGGTCTTGGGATGACATTTGGCTTCAGCTAAGCGGCAGACAGGATCTACTCAAACGGGTTGCGAAGATGTATTGGCCCATATCAAGCCAGCCTGCAGGTCTTCATGTAGTCAATTCCCCTGGCGCGATTGTTACTAACAATCAAATTGGGGACAACACTATCTACAACGTTACTCCAAATTTCTCAAGACGGTTGACCGATGGACAGAAGCAAGAAGTCATTTCAAAGTTAAACGACCTGGACGTTCAGGATATATCCATTCGATTTGAAGCAACGCCTGAGACGAGAGAATTCGTGGGAACCCTTTCGCATTTTCTCCAAAGTAGCGGATTCAAAGTGTTTTCAAATGGTGTATCACAGTCAGAGATTGCCCGAGGCGAATTTTCAATTGGAAGACATCCTTCGGTTCCCACAAATGCCAGAATCACCATAGGTGCACTTATGTAATGAGTTGGAATCCAAGCGAGGATTTGATTGCTTGCAAGCAATCAGAGCGAAGGCTAGTTACACGACGAGAGTGCTTGGGGCGATCCGGAGCGATCTGCGATCAACACACTCTTCAATCGAGCTTGCGGAGCCTTGATCGACCAAATGATTCCTAGTGGCGGGCCGAAACCATCGCCGGCAAGGCTTCCAATCACATCAACCAAGCGACCACGCTAACAAGCCGACCAAAGCCCTCAAGCGAGCTGAACGACCCTGGGGGTTGCTAGCGCCCGCAATGCCGGGAACCGAGCCCCCTGAACCCACCGAGCGATTCCCAGGGACTTTTTGGCGGTTTGGCGAGGTGTGATGCATTTTTGGGCTGAAACTATACCTCTCCAATTTACTACCCCTCTTTTTTAGGCTGGATAGATAATTTGATGTACGATGCTTGCAGATGCGTTATCATGCGTGATCGTGCTGAATAATTCCTGTTGTTCCTGTCCTTTGACCGAGACTTGATCTAGACTTGCAAGGTAGGGGCGTGACATGATCGGTCACAGGAGCAATTGGTACGTATGCCGAACAGGGTGATTTATGGCTTTTCTAGAACGTGCGTACGAAACCCTTCGATCAAGCATGGGTGCAAACAGAAGCGAAGCACAACTTTGGAAAATTGACCACGAAAACGCAATGCTCGTTTTTAATTGCGAGGCATTGGTTGGCCATCTATGCGAACTATTTGACCGAATTGATGCTTTGCATCGCTCATTTGTCGATAAGGTAGTTTCTGGCAGGATCCTGTACGACGAGGTTCTTGAAACTAAAATCAAAGGGTTGTGCATTGATTGGCAATTCCAGGCTGCTGACGTTATGGACACTGTAAGGAAGCATCAAGATGCTGGATACACTGTTGGCAACCGAGCTGAACTGGAACAACGCACAAACAAGGCCGAAGAGTCCAGCAAGTTAAACTTCGATTTCTACGCATTGGAGCAAATCGAATTGATCAAATTACCCGTCGCCAAACTAAAGGCGTTCCAGACACCAGTTTTGCAGTGGCCTGAATAAAAGTCCAACATGCCTGGATTATGTATTGGCGATGTCGTTTGGGTACCTATGCCTGATCCGCAAGGAGAGAACCCGAAGCCCAGGACCGCGGTGGTTGTCGAACTACGGGGCGATTCAACGTGTGTCGTTGTTGCAATTACGTCATCTTTTGATCCGGACAAATTGGGAAAATTTGATGTTGCGGGTTTACCCTTCAAAAGCGGCAAGCCACCTTGCCGATCCGGGTTAGACAGACCGAGTGTCGCGGCTTGCTATTGGTACGGAATTGAGCACGTTAGCAATTGCAGAAAGGTTGGAGCACTGCAACTGACATTAGTTGTAGCAATCAAGCAGCGACTACTAGAGTACTTGAATTCGCAGACACTTGCCCAGTCCTAGTTGGTGTGCAGTCAGGGTTCGATACTTTGCGACAAGGTGCGAATTCACGCCATTCGAGCGACATCGAACCCGCCAACAAAAGGCACGAAAAACCCCTGGTTTCTCAAGGAATATCCTTCAAAAACCAGGGTTTGGGGGCAATGAGAGCGCTGGGGCTCGAACCCAGGACCCAGGGATTAAAAGTCCCTTGCTCTACCAACTGAGCTACGCTCTCATTCTTCCGATTTCAACCCAAGTCGGGGGTGTTCCCTGACTGTGTTGCCTCTCGGAAAGATTACGATGATATTACCAAGGTCACCGAATTTTTGAAGGGGTTCATTCGAATGCATTGTTTTTTCCAACCCAGTCGTCGAACTCCGACGTCTTCTCCTAAAACACTTGTCTTTCTTGCCGCTTGTTGCCTGACAACGGTTAGGCTTTTGCGAAAAACAGTCCGTTTTTGTCCATTCGGAGCCGTTGTTTGCCTTGGATTTTTATTTGCAACTTTTCTGGCTCCAGACGCTTTTGCCGGCGCGACCGCTTCCAATTGGGTGGTCGTTGTCAACGGACAATCTTCCAACTCCCGTACAATCGCCAATCATTACTCCTTCGCCCGAAATATCCCAAGCCGAAATGTCGTCGTTCTGCCAAATGTCCCGGCCTCAGACCAGATCTCCGTCGACCAGTTTCGTGACCTCATCCTCAGCCCGGTCCTCAAAGAAATCGAATCCAGAGGACTCGCCGCACATATCCAGGGAATCGCTTACTCGGCTGATTTCCCAACCGCTATCACCATCGGTTCGGATATCGATGCCGTCCCGAACAAGTCCCCGTATTTGACTCCCGTCGGGTCCATCAACGGCCTAACCTTTCTGTTCCGATTCGTGCTCGCCAAAAACCCAGCTTACATCAGTTTCGACAGTAATCTTTATGCGGCTCGACCCATCCGTTCCTTGCTTCGCCCCCTCTTGGCAACCGCCGAACAGGAAAAACAATTAGCCGCACTTCTCGAGCAAGCCAAACACGAAGAGGCCGCAACGCTTCTCGACTCTTTATGTGAATCAGTCGACAAGGAACTCCGTTTCCCAATGCACTATTTGGCGGCCCAACAATGGGCTCTGGCAGGGGACGCACCCAAAGCTATTCGACGCATCGAACAGTCCATTCAAGAGGGCTGGCAGTATCGCGATCACCTTCTCAACGACCCGGCGTTCGTCAGCTTGGTCAACGACAAGGATTTCAAAAGAATTTCAAAACGCTGCAGCGAATTGCCCTCGGACTACCTCCCGACACGAGGTTTCGACGCAAGGACGTTTTACTCCTCAAACACTCTCGGCAGCAACAATCCGAAGCACGGTGTCTCGTACATGTTGTCGATGGTGCTGGCCGTCACTCGTGATCTTGGACTCACCCCAACCGAAGCCAAACGGAATCTGAAGACGTCGAACCTCGCAGACTTTAGTCATCCAAGTGGCTCCTTTATCTTTACTAAAACCGAAGATGTCCGCACCAAAACGAGAGAGCCCAATTTTGCCATCGCGATCCGCAAACTTCAGTCGCGAGGCATGGAGGCCCGAATTGTAGAAAACGAGCTTCCACCACGCGGCGAAGAATGTTCCGGTGTCATGTTGGGGAGCCCGCAATTCTCATGGAACCAAAGCGGCTGCAAGCTCTTGCCCGGATCTATCGCAGACAATCTCACAAGCCTTGGCGGCGCGATGACCACCAATGCCCAAACCAAAGCAACCGAGTTTCTCCGATTCGGCGCAGCCGCCAGCAGCGGGGCGGTTACCGAACCTTACACCATCCCAAACAAATTTCCACATCCAATGATTCATGTGCACTATGTCGACGGACTCACAGCGGCCGAAGCGTTTTACAGCTCGGTCCTATGCCCTTACCAGCTCCTGATCGTTGGCGATCCTCTATGTCAACCGTATTGCAATCCACCCCGATTTAGCATTCAAAACGAGAGTCATGTTGACTTGAAAAACAACCAGCCCTTGGTGATTTCGTTGAAAACCGCGGAGTCGAAGGTTGACTCGGAACCAGAACTTCTCTTTTGGATCGTTAACGGAATACTGCAAAAAAAAGCCCCATTCGAAACTGAAATACGTATCCTCGTCGAAAACTCAGAGCCAGGTGCGCACGAAATTCGATTGCTCAGCCAAGCAGAGAAGCCCATCGAACAACGCTACGAGCAAACGATTTGGGTGACCTTGGGCAATGCCAGCGAACAAATCCAACTGCAAGCTCCGACGGCTTGGCAATTGAGCGATAATAAGCCTTTGGAAATCACAGTGGAACGCGATGTGGAACGCGATGTGGAACGCGATGTGGAACGCAATGTGGAACGCAATGTGGAACGCAATGCGGAGGCAGGTGTGATCAAGGTGCTTCACGACTTCGAAGTAGTCGGCACCATTCCGTCAGGCCAAACAAAGTTGGTGCTAAAACCATCCCAAGTCGGTTACGGTCCTGTGCGATTGCACGCAGAGAAAACACTTGCAAATGGACAGACGGTACGCAGCTTGCCCAAAGTTGTTTTGGTAGAACCTTAGCACGCTATTCTCGATCGCATAAGCATCAGCGAGGACGTCAGTCGGCGGAGCGACTGACCTACGTAGGCGACGTCGCTTCGCGACTCGCGGTCAGTGTAGTCGAAACAACCTATAAGAATCGCCTTCCGAAAAACGATTCCCACGGAGTTTGGGGGCGACGCACTTTCGCAGAGCGAAAGGCGACACTAGGCTGCTTTTGTTTTGGCGAATCTGTCGGCAAAGGGGATAATGGACCGGCTAGGACGGTTGACGGCAATTTGCTCCAGGATGCGAGCCGCCACCTCGAGAGCTTGATAGCCTTGCTCGCCTGTGACAGTTACTGCAATGCCGGATTGGATCGCATGGACAAATTCCTTTTGCTCCAACTCGATCGCGTTGGCGGGTGCTGTCTTGTGCTCAACTTTTCTAAGCCAATCCACGAAGAGGCTATCCTTTACTTTAGCACGCTGGTCCGCCGGCAGTTGATCTGCTTGTCGAGCGCCGTTGGCCACGTCGTCTAGGGCGCACGTTTGAGAAACAGTATTCGATGCGAAATCGATTTCGGTTAGCCCGTCATCGGCGTACACCTGCATGGTTCTCTTCGGTACCGGTGAAATTCTTGAAGCCCGCAAATTGGCGATAGTCCCGTTACGAAAACGGAGGCAAGCGGTCGCAAAATCCTCGTTATCGCCAAGCACGCTCCATCCGTAAGCCGAAACCGAATCGACGGGCGAGTTGACCGCGCTGAGAATGAGGTCGATATCGTGGATCATGAGATCCATAACGATTCCAATATCGGTGCTTCGACCGGTATAGGTTCCCTCGCGAGCAGCCTCGACATAGCGAATCGTATTTTTCGACAACTGCATCGACGCAAAATGCCATGCGGGATTAAACCGCTCGACGTGCCCTACTTGAAGTGTTCGGTTGTTCGCTTTTGCCAAGTGCACGAGTTCTTTCGCTTCTTCCAGCGTACTTGCGATGGGTTTTTCTACCAAAACGTGAATGCCGTGACTCAGACACCAGGTCCCGATTTGATGATGGAGAAAAGTGGGAGCCGCGATGATGGCTCCATCAATGGCTCCGTCCAACTCGCGGAAATCTGCCAAAGTGGGCGCGTGCAATTGGGTTTCTACGTATTGCCGAGACTCCGAAGACGGGTCAGCCACCGCAGCCAATTCACACGAAGTGTTCGCGGCGATGAGCTTGGCATGGATGCGGCCAAGATGGCCAGCTCCGATCACTGCAATTCTGGGCTTCCTTGCATCGGACAAGTTTAGGTTCTGGATCATGATTTTGTTTGCCGGTAGCCTTCGCCGTCGGTTCAGGTGAATTGCAGTACTTAGGTGCGTTATGGAATGCGCACTTTCGCGGATAGGCTGTGAATTTATTCGCAAGGTGCAAAACTTTGTCGGCTTTTGCTCTGCAAAAGTGCGTTAACGAGGCGCACTTTCGCGGAGCGAAAGGCGACAATGGGCGTTATGCTGCAGCTGAGGCAGACCGCCGATCGCGCCCTCGCCCGTGTCGACCCAATTGTGAATCATCAATGAACGCAAAGAGGATATCCAATTCAGGGGACAATACTCCGTTGACTTGAAGAATCTCTCGCGCATGCTTTACGCCCACTTTGGAGCGGTAGAGCAACTTGTGGGCTTCGCCAATCGTACGGATTGCGGCCACCGAAAAATTCTTGCGTTTTAGGGCAACGACGTTGACGCATCGCGGTCTTGCGGGAAACCCCTCGGCCAACATGAATGGTGGTATATCTTGCAGGACTCGCGAAAGTCCACTAACAAAGCTGTAGCAGCCGATTGACGCAAAGTGGTGAACGGCTACACCGCCGCTCAAGGTTGCATCGTGTTCGACTCGAACGTGGCCGCCTAGCATGACGGTATTGGCCATGATGACTCGGTCCTCGACCAAGCAATCGTGAGCTACGTGGGAGTTAGCCATGAAGTAACAGTCGCTACCGATCGACGTAACCCCTTCGTCCTTTTCTGTGCCTCGATTGACGGTCACGCATTCGCGAAAGACGTTTGCATCACCGATGACCACTTGGGTCGGCGATCCTTGATAGGAAAGGTCTTGAGGTTCCCCGCCGATGACGCAGCCAGGAAAGAAACGGTTGTCTCGGCCGATCGACGTATGTCCAGTCAGGGTGACGCTGTTTTCCAAACGCGTACCGCGACCGATTCTGACATTGGCACCAATGACACAATGGTGTCCAATACGAACATCTTCATCGAGTTCGGCGCGAGGATCCACCACCGCGGTATGGGCGATTATTGTTGGCATGAATTGATTTCCGAACGTGTCTGATTGATTAATTTTTTTGGTTTTGGTGCACTCATGCTGCATTCTTATTGCGCACTGGCACTTGCGAGTTTTTCAACTTGTGGACCGATTCGGCAAGGGTTCCGTTGAGGATGTGTCCGCTTCGATGTGCGATAATCTTTCCTTGAACTCGAAATCCGCAAAGGGACAGGTCGCCAATCAGATCGAGAAGTTTGTGTCGCGAGCATTCGTCGTCAAAGCGCTGAGAATTATCGATGGGGCCACTTGGACCGAAGACGACTAAGTCGCGATAGGTGACGTGAGACGCGATCCCTTGCGATTGAAGTCCACGGGCTTCGCTCTCCGTCATGAACGTGCGCGCGGGAGCGATATCGTGTGCAAAAGAATCTCGCTCAAGTTTGTACGTGAAGGTGGACGCAGGAATCGGACTGTTTGGCCCGTAATCGAGTTGGTATTGAATCGTTAAGCCGGGATCGGAGGACGGGACAGCCATGATCCATTGACTGTCCGTGCCAACGCGAAACGGCATCGTCAGTTCCACTTCGGTGCAGGACGCAGGTTGCTTGCGGATGCCAGATCGTTCCAAAGCCATTGCGAACGCGAGGGCGCTGCCATCCATACCCGGCATTTCTGGTGCATCGCATTCTACGATGCAATTATCGATGTCCATGGCATAAAGCGCGGCCGTGACATGTTCCACCATTTCGACATGGCAGGATTTGCTTACAAGTGTTGTTCTGAGGTTTGTATCGCGCCGGTTGGCGGCGATAGACTGGATTTCCGGACGACCCGGAAGATCGACTCGACGAAAGAGGATTCCCGCATTTGGCAAGGCTGGTAGAAAGGTCAATGTGATCGGTCGGCCGGACCAATAGCCGCGACCGCTCACATGGGCCATGTGCTCTATCGTTTGTTGGAATCGAATTTGTTGCATGCGTGACGCCGAAATCCGTTTCGTGTCCGTGGAATAAATGTAAGGATTAGGGTTCATCCTGAACCCAGCCTCACCTCCTCAAAATGAGGATAGTGAGTCAATGGTAAAGTTTCTCGTTCCCGGGCTCTGCCTGGGCACGAACTGTTCCGGAGGCTCTGCCTCGCTTCGCAATGCATGCGAAACACGTATTCTTGACGATTCGGCAGGCAGAGCCTGCAAGTCAGTGGGTTCCAAGGCAGAGCCCTGGAACCAGTCGGTGGCGATCGGCGAGAAGTGTCCAAATTACTTAAGGTTTTTCGAGTTCATGGGTGGTGTTGCTTGGCGAACCCCTGGTGCACTTGGCGTAGTCGAGACAGGAACTACTTTAGTTGGTTCGTCCCGCTTGAGGACCGCTAGAACCACTTCGGTTACGTCGATACCTGGATTGAAATACAGAACATCTCTCTGGATTCCGAAGTTGACTGACTGAGGCTTCTTTGGATCCATTTCGTTTTGTTCGCGACTGTATCGTAGCACCACATCGTATTGATAGTGGCTAGCAACGGCCGTGATGGCTCGATTGATCGACTGGTAGGAATTCAAGATTACGTTCGCTTGTTTTTCGGCGAACTCCTTTTCTTTCCCCATGAAGTCGACTCTCAGCTTGCTTTCTGCGCTGATGAGGCTTTCTTGCTTTTGCTTGAACTGCGGGGTGTCCGCTTCGAACATCTTGCCGATGGCTTCTTGGTCCTTGAGCAACGCAGTACGACGGCCTTCGATGTCTTCTTGAGCCTGAGTCATCTCAGCTTTGATCCCTTCCTTGTTGGCATTCATGTTGGGATGGTTTTTCAGAATGTATCCAACATCAACTAGTGCGATGCGAGAGGGGGGGACCAAGGGGCCGGTGGGGGCGGCCTGAGGTGAACCGGCTGGGGCTTGGCCCAATGCGGCAGGCACGGCAAAAAAGCCCATGAGAGCGATTGTCGCGATTGAAATTCGAAAATGCACTTGTCAGCACTCCTTGCTAAGTGAATTGTGGGCGGTCGAGTTTAATCTCAACGGCTTTACGGAAAACACTCCATCGCTTTCCATTTGAGTTATGCCGACCTGGTAAGTCGCCACACTGTTTCATCCGCGATTCTGACAATTCGGTTATTCCGAGTAAATAGCGATCTGGCAGAACTATTCAGTAAGCACGACTTTCAGTTCCATTTTTTCCGCACCCCGTTCTACCAAGATTGTGACTGTATCTCCTTTTTTCAGTTTTTGGAGGATGCGATCTAGTTCCGCTCGACTGGTCGTCTCGTCGTCGTTTATTTTTAAGATTTTGTCGTCGGGTTGAAGACCGGCCTGTACTGCGAACCCGCTTGAGAGAATTTTGTCCACAACAACGCCCGTAACATTCAGTTTCAAACGCGCACCAAGTCGGGTTCGTTTAGGGAAACTAGCTTGCGGGTTGGCTCGACCCTTGACTTTGACGAAGGTTAACTTCGCAGGATCGGTGCTGATTCGATTTGCAATCCCTGTCACCATTTCCGTTATGCGTTCGATACCCTTTAGATTGATTTTGTCGAAATCATCGCTAGGGCGATGATAATCGGTATGCAATCCCGTGAAGAAATGCAACACGGGGATATTTTTTTGAAAGAACGATTGGTGATCGCTCGGTCCCATGCCTTCGGGTTGCTTCTGAATCGAAAACGCTAGCGATTCGTTCGCTTGCGTGACCATTGCATCAAGTTCGGTGGCCGTTCCGGTACCATAGATGGTTAAGTCGTTATTGGTGAGTCTGCCGACCATATCCATATTGAGCATTGCCACGGTATTCTCGAGCTCAAAGCGCGGGTGGTCTACATAGTATTGACTACCCAGCAGTCCGCGTTCTTCTCCGGAGAAAGCGATGAAAATAAGCGTACGTCGAGGCACATCTGGGCCTGCCTTCTTGGCCAACAGGCTCAATTGCCTAGCGGCCTCCATCAAGCAAACCGTACCAGAAGCATTGTCGTCCGCGCCATTGTGAACCGCAACGGTTCCAGGTGCGAGCGATCCTGGACCACCCATTCCGACGTGATCAAAATGAGCACCGAGAACAATGTATTCGTTCGCCAATGCACCTTGACCTGGAAGGACGCCCACCACGTTCATCGACGGCAATTTTTTGAGCGAGACCGTTCCCTCCGCTTTCCAACCCGCCATCTCGAATGATCGTGGCTTGAGATCCCGATCAATTTCGGTTTCGATCTCGACCAAGGACTTGCCCGAGTCCTTCAACCAACTTTCGACATCGCTACGCCGCACAAAGAGAGTTGGCACTTGGTCCTTGGAAACGGCGGTTCCGCTTCCAGAAACGGGAAGCACCATATCCGGACCGGCTTTTTCGGTTTGTTGGTCGTTCACCATGATCAGGGCAGCAACGCCATGTTTGGCCGCGTTGGATTGTTTCGCGGTAAACAACGCAAATTGACTGGGGGCAAGGCCATCGAACGGGCTGTTAGGATCGTTCATTTGCGGTTCCTTGCGAACCACGATGATTACTTTTCCTTTGACGTCTACGCCGGCAAAGTCATCGTACTTAAGGTCGTCTTCGGCGGCAGTGATGCCATAACCTGCAAAGACGACTCCAGCGTCGAAGTCGCCACTCCTACCGATCGATTGGGGTTGGAATTGCTTGGTAAGCACCAATTCCAACCTTTCACCCGACGGCTTGACGATGGTAAGTTTGTTATTGCTGGGGTCGGCAAACTGGGCACCACCCGGCAAAGTAAATCCCTGAAAAGGCTGACCGTCGAACAAGTCCGTCTTCAGACCAAGGTCTTTCCAACGGTTCGCAATGAAATCGGCCCCCATTTTCAGGCCTGGAGTTTCCGCTGACCGACCTTGCAGCTCATCGGAGGACAAGTACTTAATGTCGGCCAACAATCTGGCCTGTACTTCGGACCCCGCGTTTGGAGCAGGATTTTCGTCTGCATACGTAGGCATCGCCGCGATAACAGCCAGGGCGAGTGACCAGGTGACTTCGATTCGAGACGCTATGGATCTAAAACGGCGGAGTTTCACGGCAAAGCTCTAAATTGTTTGGAACGTAACAATGACTGGTTTTCAGACCGAGGAAGAGGCGGCCTCAAAAGGAATAGGTATATGTTACTAAACTTGAGCAGTAGGCGCTAGTGGATACCGTCCGTTTCCCCAGCGTAAACATCCCTTAAGGCGAGCGGCAGACAGAAAACTACCAGGCCCCGCCACAGTGTGGCACGCCCAAAGCGATTAGCGATGGGCGTGGGAAGGGTGGCAAATGACTCTAGCGATTCATCACGCCCTTCGTACCTCAGAGCGTGCCACCCAGTTTACAGGTAGATTTCAAACTGCCCCTCGCCTAAGAGAGAGTCTGGACTTGTGACGTTATTTGCATAGCCGTACACTGCTTGGTTTTCCGTTTCGAACCAATCTCGCTGAAGCCAAAGGATTTTGAACTACCCAAATGGGCCGAATTGCATTCGTATTATTGATAGTGCCGACTTTGTTGTGCTTTGCAACCGAGGATTTGCTCGCGCAGAATCAAGAAACGCCTAACGACACAGCAGTTGCCCCGTCCATGGTGGGCGTTGAGCCGGACACGAATGCGTCCGATTCGACGAAAGAGAGTTTGTTTGAAACGAAAGCTTCGCTTGTTCAAGGTTCCAAGAGCAAACCAAGTTTGCTTGAGGAGTTTTTATCAAGCCCACTTAACTATTTCTTGGTTTTGGTTGTTTGTCTCTACGTTTACCTCATGTTTGTACAGCCTCGAGGTGCACGCCAGGCAAAGAAGTTGCAAGTGGAACGATTGAACAATTTGAAGAAGAACGATCGAGTTGTGACGTCGGCAGGGATTCATGGCATCATTTCCAGCATAAATACGGACGCTGGCACGGTGACTCTCCGCGTTGACGAAAACTCGAATGCAAAACTGACGATTGATCGGGACTCGATTCGGTCGGTTGCCAGTTGAACACCATTTCCCCCACAACCACCCTTGATAGCGAAGCCAAAAGCTTCACTGAATCCAACGCACGGACTAACTAGCAGATGTTTGGAAATTTCTTTCAGGAAATGATCGCACAAGGCCCTTCGACCGTTGGCGGCATACCCGGCATAGCAGGAACAGGCGCCGGCGCGCCCGTCGGGACGGATTGGTACTCCGGACTCTCGAATCTCGCGATTATGGGTGGAGCCGTTTTGCTCCCGTTCATATTGAGCCGATACATTTCGAAAAAGCTCAAGATGCCAACGCACATGAGTGCGTTTTATTGGATCATTTTGTCGGTGCTCACCACTTCGCTGATTCTGGGATTAACAATTTTCAATCCCGCGAGAGGGCAGAAACGACAAAGTTCTGCGACTGCAGAAAAACCAGTGTTTGACACGGGGTTGAAGCTGAAATGGGGTCCAGAAATCGTCGGGGGAACGAACCTTATCTACGCGATCGACCGATCAAGCGAAGGAAACGCCAACGTCAAGGTGACCGCAAAGGACTTCATGGTGCCGCTTATCAATCGGTTGAATCCCTCAGGAACGAAAGAGTTGCTGATTCGTCCGATCGGTGAAGATCAAATTGAAATCACGATTCCGGACGTAGATGATATAGAACTTTCCGAAATCAAACGGCAAATTACCGACTCTGGAATTTTGCAATTTCGAATCGTTGCCAATCAAAATGACCACAAGAACATCATTGATCTGGCAATCGCTCAAGCCAACAGTCCGGATCAAAACATTCGCCTTAAGCGAAAAATCGTGATGGTCGACAAAACGACCGATGAGGAGAGAGAGGTCGGGTGGTGGCGAACACTTGGCCGCGGAATCGAAGTCGATGGGTTTAGGCAGGTGACCGGCTATCAGTCAGGGGATCTCATTCGTAACTCGCAAACGGGCCGACTGGTTTCGCCGCCACCCGGAGGCAAGCCTAACGATTTCGAGAAATGGCTTGCGGCCCAGGGGATCGTCGATGTGGACATCCTGTTGGCCCTGGAAAAATCAGGTAAGCCATACGTCGAGGTTAATGGTAGCGATCTGACGAGCGCCAAAAAGGGAGTTTCCTCGAAAGGGGGCTACGAAGTCAACTTTACGATGTCGGTTGGCGGCGGTGACAAACTCATGCGGTTAACTGGGGCGAATTTGCCGTCCGGTAAGGGGGGCATGGGCCAAAGTGACCTTAAGCGACGAATGGCAATCTTGCTGGACAATCGCATTTTGTCGGCTCCGAGCTTGAATTCTACGATTCGTAGCCAAGGGCTGATTGAAGGCAATTTCTCGGAAAAGGAAGTCGACTTTCTTGTCAATATTTTGAACGCTGGTGCTCTTCCTGGAGCCCTGAGCAAGACCCCGATCAGTGAAAACTCCGTTGGTGCCAGCATGGGTCTCGATGCGATCAACAAGGCGGGTTACGCAAGCGGGATCTCGTTGTTGGTTACGATCGTTTGCGTGCTTCTTTACTATCGTTTTTCGGGCGTTGTTGCCACGTTTGCATTGCTGCTCAATTTGGGAATGATTATCGCTTGCATCATTCTCATCAAGCAGCCGCTTACCCTTTCCGGTATTGCGGGCCTCGTATTGTCGGTCGGTATGAGTGTTGACGCTAACGTTCTCGTCTTTGAACGAATACGAGAAGAGACGGAGAAGAAGGCCACTCCGCGAATGGCCATTCGAAATGGTTTTGACCGAGCTTGGACCACTATTTTTGACTCGAATTTGACCACACTGATTACCGCTATTGTGTTGTATTTTGTTGGCACGGAACAGATTAAGGGCTTTGCAATCACTCTTATCATCGGCTTGGTCATAAGCCTGTTCACCGCGGTTTTCGTAACCCACAAGCTGTTTGAGATCGCCGAAAAATGGAAGTTTGTTTCGCTCGCAATGTCGGATTATGTCACCACCGCTCGCAAGTCTATTTTTGGCGACGGGGATGTCGATTTCATGAAATACCGAATGGCGTGCTATACGGGATCTGCGATCTTGATTGTTGGAGGATTGGTTGCGACCGGACTCCGAGGTAGGCAAATTCTCGATATCGACTTCAATGGCGGCACCTCGATTGTTTTCACGCTCGACAAAAGCATGCCGGTTGAGGACGTGCGTGCTATTTCCAGCCAGGCCTTTGAAAAAGACTCCGAAGGGCTTCCTATTCAAACCTCGTTGACCAACGTTGAAATGACGGGGCACGAAAAGAATACCGTTTACAAGCTGGATGTTTCGATCAAAGACAAAGACGATGTGACGTCTCGCCTAGTCAATGGATTTGCGCAAAGCGAAAAAGCCGGACTGGTTACTTATGACGTCATCATCAAGCCATCCGAATCTCCGCAGTCGGATTCATGGACTTCAAAAAATCCTATTCGACTGGTGTCGTTTCAAGAAACAGGTGCAGAAGTAAAAACGGATGGCGAAGTGACTGGTGATCAGACTGCCACACCTATTGTTCCAAGTCCTGCCGCACCCGCCAACGTGCTAGGCGATGAAACGCCAGGCGACAAAACGCTAGGCGACGAACCGACGGTTAAGACGTCTTTTGATGTGGTATTCAAGAGTGGCAAAGGTGACACGGCCCGAATGAATGCGATGCAGGTCTCCGATGCGTTGATCGACGCAGCCATGTCGATACAAAAGACGTTGGTCACTGCGCAAATTGAATTGCTTCCGAAGGATGCACTGGGGTGGACCCCCGAATCCTTAAACGGTTATACGGATTGGAAGATAACGCTGCCTTTCGATTCGCCGTCGGCCACCGCAATCGTCGAAAAGATGAAGGAAAAACTGCGATCCCAACCTGTTTGGGAGTCGGTTAGCAAAATCGAATCGCGAGTTGCAGGTGAGATGCAGAGGCGAGCCATTGCTGGCTTACTGCTCAGTTTGCTATTTATCATCGGCTACATTTGGTTCCGCTTTCAACGCTTGGCCTACGGTATTGCTGCCGTGATTGCACTCGTTCATGACGTTTTGATCACGCTCGCATTCATAGCCGTGAGCCATTGGCTATTTCAGCCATTTGGCTTTCTGCTGATCGAAGATTTTAAAATATCGCTTACGACCATTGCGGGCTTTTTGACGATTATCGGTTACTCACTCAACGATACGATCGTGGTGTTTGACCGAATTCGAGAGGTCAAGGGTAAGAGCCAAAACCTGACGGAGCAAACGATCAATACCAGCGTGACGCAAACTCTGAGCCGGACCTTGCTGACATCCTCCACAACAATCGTTGCGATTTTATTGATGTACATGTTTGGAGGCGAAGGCATCCATGGATTTGCGTACTGCTTGTTTATCGGCATCCTGGTCGGAACCTACAGTTCGATCTTCATCGCGTCCCCGATCCTGATATGGTTTGTCAAGCGGGAACAAGCCGCCAAGCTTGCATCCAAGGTAAACGGCTAAACTGCGGCTCGGTGGTCCTCACCGAGAAATGTGGCTAGTGCTGTATCCAGCCTAAGAGTTGGGGTTCTTGTGTAGCGGAAGCCGCGTAGGCTTTCGGCGACTTCAAGAGGTAAATTCCAGTGGATTCGTCCTAACGATCGAAACTGTTGGCGAGTTCCGCTACCACCAAATTTAGCATGGTAGAACCACTAGCGGTAAATTGAAGTATCCCAACCCGAAGCGTAAGAGCGTAAGCGAGGGACAATTTCGCAGCTACCTCATTTACGTATTGGGTTATGATTGGTGGTTTTCAAGTCGCCAATACGTGAAAAGCAGCCAGGATTTTGTTAATGCGAGTTTTGGGGACGATATCCATACGCTACACTTAATTGGTAGTCCTGGAGAATGTCCAACCTTCCAATCCGTTGAAGTATCTTCCGTTCAAGGAAATCGAAAAATGTCCATGGAAAATTCACGACTTGAAATCGTTGACTCGCCCAAGGCACGCTGCTGCAATTGGACTTACTGGGCGGGTGGCTTGTTTTGTGGCATCGCATTAACGTTTTTGTTGGGAATTGCCTTTTGGGCGGGTCGCCAGTCGGCTTCCAAGCTTGATGAGATAGCTTCCTGGAACGACATCCCAAGGGACCGTATCCATCCGGATTTTCTTTCTGCAACTTCGACGCACGGTGGAACGAACATGGCAGTTTGCACTGCGGCGGTAGGTGATGATGCGGAAGGCTTCTTCGCGTTGGATTTCATCACCGGCGACCTAAGAGGTTGGGTCTACTATCCGAGACAAGGAGCCTTTGGAGGGATGTTCGTAACGAACGTGATACCACAATTGGGGCAGAGTAAGAATCCAGAGTACCTACTCGTGAGCGGCTATACCGCCCCCGCCCGTCTTGGCGGCAACGTCAGGTTGGCTCAGTCCCTTATTTATGTCGTCGACACTCGATCGGGCTATTTTGCTTCTTACACTGCGCCATGGAACAGCACGCTAGAATCCTCGGCGGGCTCACCACAAGGTGGACAAATGATCTTTGTAAGCGGTGCTCAAATCCGAGAATCCAACGCAGGGGTCAAGAAACCGGTAGTACCCATGCCAAACGCTGCCGCACCAGGTGCCAAGAATCCAGCCGTTGCCGATCCGGCAGATCCAAACAAACCAGCCAACCCAAACATTAAAAAACCCAGGTAAGAACGAGTAGATGGCAATAAGTGAATGGGTTAGCGGTCGAGTATTCAAATTCGTCCATGGAAATAATCTTGTTTATAACACTTGTTGGGAAGACCCACGGCTGGACCGGCAAGCGCTTGAGCTAACCTCTCAAGATCGCGTGTTAGTGATCACATCTGCAGGCTGCAATGCCCTGGATTACTTGCTTGCGGGTGCCGGACATGTGTATGCAGTGGATATGAATCCGCGACAGAACGCGTTGTTGGAGCTCAAGCTATCGGCAATTCGCAACCTCGAATACGACCGCTTTTTTCAAATGTTTGGCCAAGGCTATTTGCCTAATGCGGATTCAGTCTACGCATCACACTTGCGGAAATCCTTGTCCGCACCGAGCCGGAAATATTGGGATCGATGGATCCGATTCTTTGACAACCCGGACAAGTCGTTCTATTTCCGAGGCACCTCCGGTGCTTTTGCGAGGATGATCGGAATCTATATCAATCGGGTCGCTCGCTGTCGAAAAGAAGTTCTAGAGATCTTGGACGCACCATCGTTAGTGGAACAACAAGAAATCTACTCCCGAACGAGAGGCAAAATCTGGTCGAAAACACTGCGTTTTGCCATGAATCGTGACACCACGCTGAGCATGTTGGGGGTCCCCAAGGCTCAACGCAAGCAGATTGACGAACAGTATCCCGGTGGCATTGTGAAGTTCGTTGAAGATTCCTTGGAAGCCGTCTTCGCTAAGATCCCGATTCAGGACAACTATTTTTGGCGTGTCTATGTTACAGGTAGCTATACGCCGACGTGTTGTCCGGAATATGTCAAGCAAGCCAATTACGAAAAGCTTCGTGGCGGACTAATTGATCGACTCACGGTTAATTCCGATTCCGTTCAGGGATTCCTTGAGAAGCACGATGGGCAAATATCCAGGTTCGTGTTGTTGGATCACATGGATTGGTTGAGCGATCATTACTTTCCGCTGCTGGAATCCGAATGGCAAGCGATCCTGAGCCGAGCAGCCCCAAAGAGTCGAATTCTATGGCGATCCGGCGGATTGAGGACCGAGTTCATGAACGAAGTCACCGTACAGCGAAACGGTCGATCCGTAAAATTGCCGGAACTCTTGAGTTTCAATGCCGATCTTGCTAATCGCCTACATCAATTGGATCGTGTGCACACCTACGGTAGTTTCTACATCGCTGACCTAATCGGTTAGTCATCTGAAAAACAACGGGAGGGCGAGGCCTCACCCTCCCACAAAATCGTCCGAATTCACACGAATCCGGCTTCCATTTACTCAGGAGCTATTATCTTGCATCTTCCGGTAGGTTTTCGTTTTGCTGGAGTCGTCGGCGGGATCAAGAGTCGAGCCGGTGCACGCGATGTGACGCTAATCGTTTCGGATTCTTCCTGTGTCGCGGCAGGCGTCTACACCACCAATCAAATCGTGGCGGCACCGGTTGTTGTATCTCGAACTCGAACACCCTCGAATACGATTCGGGGCATTGTGGTCAACAGCGGCAACGCAAACGCCTGCACAGGGACACGCGGCCACCAGGATGCCGTCGAGATGACAAAGCATGCGGCCGCAGCAGTCGATCCATCGGGTAAGTTAACCGCCGAACAATTTGTAGTCATGAGCACCGGCATCATCGGGCGGTTTCTACCGATGGAGAAAATCAAAGCCGGCATCTCGGCAGCGGCGAATGAATTGGCATCGACCGAGCAAGCCTACTTGAACGCATGCGATGGGATATTGACAACGGATATCGCAAGAAAAACGACGGAACGCAAATTTAGTCTAGATGGCCGTGAAACCCACATTGTCGGAATGTGCAAAGGAGCCGGAATGATCGGGCCAAAGATGGCGACCATGCTCGCCATCATCATCACCGACGCACCGCTCGAAGCGAAACAAGCCCAGCGTCTTCTTCAGGCCGCGGCCAACAAATCGTTCAACTGCATCAGCGTCGAAGGGCACATGAGTACCAACGACACACTCGTGATGCTTGCGTCGCAACCGACTAATAGCGTTGCTGCCTTGAACGGAGCGAACGAAATAGAGTTCGCGAGACAACTCAACGAGATGGCGATTGAGTTAGCCAAGAAGATACCAGATGACGGTGAGGGTGCCACGCACCTAATCGAGATCCGCATCCAAGGTGCGAACACCGATGCCGATGCCGATGCGGTTGCTCGAAGCGTTGCATTGAGCAATCTCGTCAAGACGGCGATTACGGGAGGAGATCCGAACTGGGGTCGTATCGTTTCCGCTGCTGGCTATGCAGGAGTACCTATTCGGCCAGACCACACCGCGCTCAAGATTAACGGAATCCCACTCTTTGAACGGGGGGAGCCATTAACCTTTGATGCAGGCAAGGTAAGTCAATCGATCAAGGCCAGCAAACTGACGGAAATCGATCTTCAAGTTGGGTTGGGGCTAGGTGGTGCAACCCACTGGACAACGGATTTGAATACAGAGTACGTGCGGTTCAATTCGGAATACACGACGTAGTAGGGCAGCATGATCGCGAAATCAGAAAACAGGATCAGACCGGTCTGACCCCTTTATCCCCCTCTACCCTGCAAGGTAAGACGTTGCTTCCGCCGGTTAATAACGGACGGAGAGTTCATGCTGACGCATTGGTTATGAATGTAGCTGCCAATTGTTACCTCCATTGGAGCGAGGGGGCTGTTGATTTGGTAACCCGAAACGTAAGTGAGGGACGAGATACACCCACTCGCATACGCATCGGGTTTCCATAATTGCCCTATTTCTGCGAACGAACTTAAATCAACAGCCCGCGAGCCCAAATGGAAGCCGTTCTCTCATTTGGACGAATTACTTTCTCCTTCGGATGGATCCATCGGGGCTACTTAAAAATCCCATCGTTGCGATCTACACGCCGTTTTCGTTCATCCTTGTCTACGAAGTCTATCTGCTGGTTTACTACCTGCCAAAATCCATCTCGAAGTACGTGGGCAAGCAGTATGAGATCATCACGTTGATCATGATTCGGAGAATCTTCAAGGACATCGCTAAACTTGACGTTGAGTCCGATTGGTTCAGCGTCACCGGCAACCTTCGGTTGACTTACGACATTGCTGCCGCAGTAATTTTATTCTTTCTGATTTTGATTTTTTATCGACTCAATGACGCAAAGGAGTCTTTGGCTAAGCTTCAGAACCAACCGGTTCCCCCTTCGATTGCCCGGTTTATCCAAACTAAAAGATTGATCGCCGCATGCTTAGTGCCGCTTTTCTTAATCCTCGCAATCTTCAACCTGAGCCGATGGCTGCTCGAAAGCAACTACTCCACCAGTCCTGCTCAAAACACCATCCAAGACATCAACAGCATATTCTTCGATGACTTCATCACCATTCTGATTTTGGTTGACGTCCTGTTGCTTCTCATTTCGTTGCCGCACACGCATGAGTTTAACAAAGTCATTCGCAATTCGGGATTCATCATTTCAACCATCTTGATCAAGCTTACGTTTGGTACCGTTGGGCTATTGGATGTCCTCCTGACGATCGGGGCAGTGCTGATCGGGGTGGTCATTCTGGCAATCCACAATGAGTACGAAAAGCTCACTCACGAAATCGAACCAAGGTCCTCGTAAGTGCATGACTTTTGGGTTGGCACGTCCAATGACCCTATGCCCTCACTAGCCTCGAATCCAAAGTTGGCAGTGAATGGTATCCCAATCTGATGACAAAAGGGAGACCAAGAATCTCTGTGTCCTCCGTGCCTCTGTGTTTCTAACTCGCATAAATTGCAGAGGCTCCTCGCTGATCGCCATTCATTTAGCGTCGAATGGCATGGACTTTGACTGTGGCTGGTCGTGCTTCGGCTCGCTTAGCAAGGAAGTAAGTAACGACGCCGACGACGAAGCTGATACCTGCGTAGATAGCAGGCAACGTAGCGTAGGAAGTTTCCTTAGGATTGAGGAGCACGAGCAAAAACATGGCGCTTGCTGCGAATGATGCCACAGACAAACTTAGGTAAGCCAAATAACGAGCATCGTTCATTGTCAATTCTCCATTGAGAGTAGAAAGGGTTTGAAGCACAGTTGCTTCGAAAGCAGAATTGTTTTTTTTGGTTGGCGAGAGGGTGCACAGAACACCAGAGACCAGTCCGCGCAGGACAGTGACAACTAGTCGCCGAGCAGGAATGACGGTGCGGCCATTCATCACCGCATAATCGTTACGGCGGATCTCTTGCCCGATTTCGCGATAGAGTTGCGACGCGAGCACGATGGCTTGACGACAACTACGTGGAAGAACGCTGATACCCATCTGTCCATTTGCGTAGTAACTTTCTGCCATTGTAAGCAACTTAGCCACGCTCGGTGCAACTTGAGCATTGGTCGGCAGCGATCGTCCCTTTTGATCAATATCGCCGAAGCTTTTTGGCAAGTAACAGCGCCCTCGCTGCCAGTCTTCGGCAACATCGCGAGCAATATTCGTTAGCTGCATTGCGATACCAAGTTGAATCGCTTGCTTCTCCGCTGCTCCGTCGCGTACGCCCATGATTCGGCACATCATCAGTCCAACCACACCGGCCACACGATAGCAGTACAATACTAAATCGGCCTCGTCGTCTACTTGCCATTCATTAAGATCCATCTCCATCCCAGCAAGAAGCTCGAGGGCATGATGCTTTTCAATGCCTCGCTTCGCCACTAAATCGGCAAGCCATTGCGAAGCTGGATGTCGAATTGCTTGTCCAGAAAAAATACGTTCCACGTCATCGCGAAGAGATGTCAATCGCTCGTTTGAAACTTGAGAATTGGGGGCCGAGTCGACCGCATCGTCACACCATCGACACCAAGCATACAACTTCTCAACGTCGCTGCGTATTCCACTTGGCAAGCACTTGGCTGCCAATGAAAACGAACGGCTGTGGCGACGAATCACCGCCGCGTTATCCTCTGGGACATCGAAGAAAAGGTCGACCGGAGTTTCTTTAACTTCGTCGAGTTTTCTGTCCATAGCTCTAAGCTTTGTCATCCAGTACGCACTCCGAAATCTTGAGCGATCAAACCACAAGTTGCCTTGGCCGAGTTGATTACACCCGGCACGCCAGCACCGGGGTGGGTTCCACTGCCTACAATGTAAAGACCCGGAATCCGCTCGGATTTGTTGTGCGGGCGAAAGTATGCGCTTTGAGTCAAGGTTGGCGCAACCGAGAATGCAGATCCTTGATATGCATTGAGTTCGCTCTGAAAGTCTCGTGGCGTAAAGTCCCTTCGCGTAACGATGGAATCACTTAAACCAGGTAAATGTTCTTCAAGCGATGCCAAAATCGAATCACCGTACTCGCCTGCGACACATCCCCAATCCACATTGGCCCGCCCTAGATGCGGTACCGGACTGAGAACGTAGAACGCTTCGCACCCAGGGGGCGCGAGTGAAGGATCGGTTACGGTTGGAGCATGCAAATAGAGGCTGAAGTCTTTCGGCAACGAGTTGCCTCGAAAAATATCATTCAGAAGTCCCTTAAATCGATTGCCAAACAAAATAGTATGGTGAGCAAGGTTATCCCATCGGCGATTGGTTCCAAAATACATTACAAACAAGGACATCGACCATTGCATCCGCTCCAGGGCGCGCTGCGTCTTTTTGCCTGCGTCGGAACTTCCGTAGAGTTTGGAGTAGGTATGATGTATATCCGCATTTGACACGACCAGATCGAACTTCTCGCGTTGAACGCTATCGGTCGAAACCAAGTGAACCGCCGAACGATTACTGCCCTCCAGTTCAATCTCGCGCACCGGTGCGTTGAGCCGCAATTCGCCTCCCATGCTCTCAAACAAGCGAACAAGACCCTGAACCAATGCTCCAGTCCCCCCGCGAGGAAAGAAGACTCCCCACTGGCGTTCAATCCAGTGGATCAGTGTGTAGATCGCGCTGGTACTGAATGGATTCCCGCCAACTAACAGGGGATGGAAACTAAAGGCCTGACGAAGATGCTCGTCCTTAATGAATCGTGACACAGCAGCATACACGCTTCGATCCGCTCGCAATTTAATCAGCTCCGGGGCCACTCTCAGCATGTCACGAAAGTTCAGAAAGGGAGCCGCTCCGAGTTCCTCATATCCTTTCTTGAAAACACGATGCGAATAGTTGGCGAAACGATGATATCCAGCGACGTCGGTAGGGCTAATGCGTCGAATCTGCTCAACCAACCGCCGTTCATCCGAAACATAGTCAAACTGAGCACCATCGGGCCACTGCAATCGATACATCGGATCGACAGGCAGCAATTCGATGGAGTCCTTCATCGACTGCCCGGCAGCTTCGAAAAGCTCCTCAATGCAATGAGGCGCCGTGATGACTGTTGGACCCGCATCAAAGGTAAAGCCCGCGTCGTTGTAGACATAGGCTCGTCCCCCAGCTTTGTCGCGTTGCTCAAAGCAGACCGTCTCAAAGCCCATCGATTGCAACCGAATGGCTGCTGCCAATCCACCAAACCCGCTCCCGATGACTGCCGCTCGTCCGCGAAAAGAGGAGGAACCCGTGTGGACTTGGATGAATTTCGCCTCACGGGACTCAATAGCTATCGTCATGTGGATTCCTTTCAATCGGCGGATTAATGCAGGAAAAAGTGCTTCTCTCGACGCCTGATTCTTGGCTTGGCTTTATGATTTGATCCAACATCGAACGCATTGCTTGCAATGCACTCATGTCAACAACATGTTCACCCAAAAGCCGCAGTGGTGCTTCGATTCGCGACCTAATCATGAGATCGCCAGTCGGGCCAACCAGACACACCAATTGTGCAGCCAGGTCCAACATAGCCTGTCGGCTTGTTCGACTTTGAGCCAATAGTGCGATGAGCTTCTGCAGATCATCTGGTTCAGTGAGCTGTGCTGCCCAGGCCCAGGGCCACGTGACCCGCGCATGCCGAAGATCATCGCAGCGAAGCTCAACATTCTCGTCCGCGTCCCGTACTAGAGATCGAAGTTCCTCCAAATCATTTCGCATTTGCAGGGCGATGCCCACACCCATCCCGAATCGTGAGAGAGCGTTCCGCAAAATCTTATGGGAACAGGTTGTTATCGCCCCGAAACTGGCCGCCATCGAAACCAAACCGCCCGTCTTCAGGCGACTGATTTCGCGAACAATTAAGTGAAAGTCTTTCGGTTCATCCCTGTCGACGCGTGCAGTCAGATCCAGCGTTTGACCTTCATGGCAGCGTCGCGCCGTAACAATCATTTGGCGCAGGAGTCGATGCTGAATCAAGGGTGTCAGCGATCCTTCGAGCAACTGTTCCAAGGCCCGGAAGTACATCCAATTACCAGCGTTCAGGGCAAGCGGGAGGCCCATCTCTCGATGCAATGTCGGCTTTCCACGCCGCGAATGGGAGTCATCCTCGATATCGTCGATCACCAATGAGCCGGCATGCAACCATTCAATTGCGTTACCAAGACACGCAGGAGGATTACCCTGACCGCCGGCCATTTGAAAAGTCAATTGCAACATGGATTCACGGATGCGTTTCCCGTCGCGAGCCAAGAAGCGATTCGCCGGAGTGAGCAAACCTGAATCGAGCAAATCTATACAGGCATTCGACGTCAATGTTTGCGTGCTGTTCCATATCAACGGTGGGTTGGTAATCATTTCGCGAACTCTCTGGAATAGGACTCAAAGGGCTCGTGCTTCTCGGCAGCCGTCGGATCGAGCGGTAAAGTCGGCTCGGTTTTCGTGAAGAATGATCTTGCAAACCGGACCGGACGCAGACCGCCCGGTGGCACGCCAACAACAATTCGAAACGCATCCCAAAGTGTAAATTGATGCGAATAGAATCGCGAAATTGACTCGTCGGATAGGACGCGATAAAAGCGCTGAAAGATTTGGTGCCGAGCCGTTGGATGGACCAATCGGAACAGGAGTCGGTTTAGGAAGCGAGCGAACCGCGACCTAGCGTGATGTTGCTTGGCTAGCAGATGAACTGCTTGCGATGCCAACTCAGGAGTTGTTGTCGCAAGCGTCTCAGCAAACGAAACAGCTAATGGGAATGAGTAGCCCGTAGCAGCATGAAACCAGCCACCCGCGTAACCACCTGCTAACGCTGAATTGACTCCATGAGATTTCGCGCCTGGCATTAGCTCCGTCGAAATCGGCATCGGCAATACGCCAGACTCCTCCCTGACGATCGACCAATCCACGACACCGAGTTCCGCCAAGTAACGACTAACTTGGTCCAAGCATTCCTCACGGTCCAGCAACGGATTGTCTGCAAAGCGAGTATCCTCCACCAAGACGCGACGGGTTTCGAATGGTAACGAATAGATAAACCGAAAGCCCTCCAGCTGTTCGATCCAATCGTCCATGATGGTTGGTACGGTGAATGGCCAATCCGACTTAAGTTCGACTTCAAAGCCCCAAAACTTTTGGTAGCCGCATTGCTCAAATCTGTTGTCTTGAATCGAACTGGGACCGCGGCAATCCACCACCAGCCGTCCGTTATAAACTTCACCCGTTGAAGTTGCGATCCTATTCGAAGTTAAAGCCACGACTTCGGTTCGCAGGAGCAGTCGACTGTCGTTTTGAGATTCTTGTGAATCATCCGAAGTGGCAAAACAGTCTCCAACGATCGTTGCGAAATGCGATGAAGAAATCGATGCATAGCTGAGGTTAATCCGTTTTTTGAGCTGATGCAATCGTAATCGATACTGCGGCCATCGAACCTCAACCGCGGCCTCAACCCACGGCAATGCAGAATCACCCACATCGTTAGGATGAAACGACCACGTATGATTTCCACATAGGTGCGAATCTCGCTCGACCATCAATACTCGCGCTTCCGGTTGATGATGGCGAAGTGCCAAGGCGATCAGTCCACTCTGCAATCCACCGCCCACCAAAACGTAGTCGTAATCGTTCTTCATCGGACCATTCCTTGCACTAAATCTGTCTCGTCATCCGTCGCAAGAAATTTCGCTCGCGGTTGGCTTCCTACGACTCCATGAAGAAGTAAGTGGGGAACTGCGATCGAAGAAAGCCCA
>JBBRJI010000005.1:0-26183 GCA_038219625.1 Pirellulales bacterium
CAATCGAATTGGTTGCGATGGCCGACGTTTTTGACTACAAGCTCAAGAGTTGCTACGAAGGTTTGAGCAAGCAATTCCCAGACAAGGTTAAAGTTTCTCCCGACAAGCAGTTCGTGGACTTCGACGGATACAAAAAAGCCATGGACTGCCTTCGTCCAGGGGACCTCGTCGTAATGGCAACTCCTTGCGCCTTCCGTTGGGTGCAATTCGAATATGCCATTTCCAAAGGACTGAACGTTTTTATGGAAAAGCCAGTGACGGCCGACGGACCTTCCAGTCGCAAAATGCTGGAGCTAGGAAAGCTTTCGGTAGCCAAGAATCTTAAGGTTGGAGTTGGCCTCATGTGCCGACACTGCGATGCACGGGCCGAGCTGCATCGACGAATCAAAGGTGGCGAGATTGGCGAAATCCTATTGATGCGAGCCTATCGCATGGCCGGCCCAACCGGTTCGGCAGCGACTGAGAAAAAGCCAGCAGACATGAGCGAATTGATGTATCAAATTAATCGTTTCCACGGTTTCTTGTGGGCTAGCGGCGGTGCGGTCAGCGATTTCCTCATTCACAATATCGACGAATGCTGTTGGATGAAAGATGCATGGCCAGTCAAGGCGATAGCCAGCGGCGGACGACACTATCGCAACGAATGTGTGGACCAGAATTTTGATACCTATTCCATCGAATACACTTTTGAAGACGGCACCAAGCTGATGGTCAACGGTCGAACGATTCCTGGCTGCAAGGATGAGTTTGCAAGCTACGCGCATGGTACGAAGGGAGCGGCCGTCATCTCCACGTCATCCCATTCGCCGGCAAAGTGCAAGATCTACAGTGGTCAGACGTTTTCGAAAGCCAATCTGCAATGGCAGTTTCCGCAGCCAGAGGCGAACCCTTATCAATTGGAATGGGATCACCTCATCGCCGCCATTCGCGACAACGAGCCGTACAATGAAGTGGAACGTGGGGTTCAGGCGTCGCTCGTAACTAGCATGGGACGTATGGCAGCTCATACCGGCGTCGAGGTGACTTACAAGCAGATGCTTAACTGCGAACACGAGTTCGCGCCTGGCATTGAGAACATGACGTACAACAGTCCCGCGCCTGTGCTCGCGGATAAAAACGGCATGTATCCAGTGCCGCAACCTGGCATCATCACCGACCGCGAATACGCCTAGTGCGGCACGCGAGAAATGCCCCATCACCAACTGGCTGTGAAATGCCCCCGAGTTTTACTCGGGGGATATTTACCATCTCTCTAGAATAGATGGTCATCACCCCTGGCGTGTGGTCGCGTGAAGCCAGGGGCAGTTTGAAATCTACCTATAAACAGGGTGGCACGCTCTGAGGTACGAAGGGCGTGGTGAATCGCTAGAGTCATTTGCCACACTTCCCACGCCCATCGCTAATCGCCCATCGCTAATCGCCCATCGCTAATCGCCCATCGCTAATCGCTAATCGCTAATCGCCCATCGCTAATCGCCCATCGCCCATCGCTAATCGCCCATCGCTTTGGGCGTGCCACAAGGTGGCCTGCCCTGTTAGTCTTCTATCTGCCGCTCGCCTAAAATGCTTCGGTCGCTTCCAGTTCACATCGCATAGCGTGGTCCGCTGCGATGATTTCGTGGACGGCCCACTTGGCCTCGTCGGCGGGCATGACGTATCTGGGGCCATCGATGAAGCGCAATTCGCGAGGATCGACAGAAATAGATGTTTCCATGTTGAACGCGCGTACCCACGGCTTGCTGCAGTCTTCCCAGAGAACTGTGGTAGGGTCGGGTGATGCAACCGCAGCAATGGTCAGTTTGTAGGAAATCAAGTCGTCGAGTTGGTGTGGATTGGCTATGTCCCAAACCAATTGCGTTTGCTCGTGATCCGCGGTTAAACCAAACTCGCGTTTCAATCTCGACTTCTGTTCTTCTTCTTGGCAAATGACTCGGATCCTCGAGTTGTCGTTGAGCGACACTTGGAGATGATCCCGGAGCTTGGAGATACTCCAACCCGTGACTGGTTCGATCCAATCGGGCACGATCTCAAAGGCGGGCAGGACGACAAATGTCCGCATGCACATGCGAGGATGTGGGATCTTGAGATGAGGCGTCCAAATGCGTTGTTGGTCGTAGAGTAACAAGTCAACGTCGATTCGCCTTGCTTCCCAACGCAACTGACGCTGGCGTCCCAGCGTGAACTCAATCGCCTTGATGGTCTCCCAGACCTCCCAAACGGACCGATCGGTTTGGATCGCAACGACTGCGTTTAGAAAATCGCCCTGGCCATCCGGACCTCCGACAGCAGGCGTTCGATAGAGTTGGCTTAGGATCAGATTGGCAGAGCCGAAAGAATCCGCTAGCAGTCGCTTTGCAGCCAGCATCGACTCACGAACGTTGCCGAGGTTTGCACCAAGACTGATCAGGGTTCTCGGCATCCGATCGCATTTCTACTGCATCTTGGTGGATTCGAGACTATCGACGAACCAATTGACCTTCTTTTTGGTCTTATTGTACTTGCTGCAGTTTTTGCGGACGACCACTTTATAGAAAGGAGGAATGGTCTGCCCATCGTCTTTGTAAATAAGTTTGTAAGTGTGCGAATTACTCAAGGGATACTCTCCTTCGAGTGACACGAACGTCCACTTGGCTGGACTCTTGCGTTCTCTTATTTCTCTGTGCGACGGATCGTCAGACAGTCGTTTCATGGCACGAACCGTCGGAGATTGCGCTTCGCCATTCATATTCGGCATTTCCGAGGGAAGGCCTACGAGAAAGAAGACGCGATCCAAATCTCCTTTTGATAGGTTTTCGAGATACAATTCTGCCGTCCTGCAGGCTTGAGAGAGTTCGTATTGATTCTCGCTTGACCGGTAGATGAAACTATAGGAGGTCGCTGTGGACCCAATAACAACTGCCAAAAACGCTAAGGCTTTGGAAAAAAAACTGATTTTGAATCGCTTCGCTAAGAGCAGTGCTAATGCCCCCAGCACCACTCCAACCAAAGCCACGGGCATGATTTGAATGTACTGAATCGAAAAGACCCCCACCACAGCCAGAAAGAAACCAAACAATGCCATGACGGAAAAATTGGTTGGGTCACGCAATTCTTCGTTTTCAGCGGTAAAGAAAGTTTCGCTCATGGGTGCTTGAGTTGGGTTTGAAACGTACGAAGGAGAAAGGTTCAATAGAATAGCCGCAATCGCGCTCTTCAACCAGCAACGATTGCGGCATTATAAAGGGCCTTTACGCCCTAAACAGCCACCCGGTTCGACGAATCCGAATGGCTTATCAGAACGTAGCTGAATTCGTGAAGATTCAGGACCGATCGGAATTCTTTCGAATCCAGAGACCCTACGTTGAGATTTTCCGCATGGATTCCACCAAAAGATGACTGAAACATGGCTTACCAAGCCATGAAACGATCAGAATGTGCGTTTTTGTTGGCTAGAAGTATTCTCGGGTCGTTGAAAAAAGCGAAAGGAGTGCCCATACTGGAGAATCAGTGGCGGTTTTCCGTCACCCATTCGTCATTGAATTGATTTATGCACTCCATGTTGTCTATGATCCCCTCCAGTCACTTGAACGGATCGATCGTTCGGCGAGTCAAACTCCGCGAGCTTATTCGCGAGCATGGCTTCGTTTCGATACCCGATTTGAAGGATGCGATGGACGTGAGCGAATCCACGATTCGCCGTGATTTGGAAGCGCTTGAGGACCTCGGCGAGGCCAAAAGAACGCACGGGGGCGTTTTCTCGACAGGCCCAACGACTGCAGTAAAGCAGTTTGAAACCAAGAGGAATCCGGGGCAATGGGAAAAGAAACGGAGTATTGCGGTTGCTGCAGCCAGCCTGATCGAGGACCACGACACGCTTCTGCTGGACGGCGGTAGTACGACATACGAGCTAGCTAGGCAACTTATAGGACGTCCGCTGCAGATCGTGACCAATTCTTTGCCTGTCGCCAATCTGTTTTCGTCGTGCGATTCGGTCGACTTGGTTCTGCTGGGTGGTGCGCTCCATCATCGCACGGGCGTAACTTTGGGCAATTTTGCCAATCAGATGCTCCAGTCGATCAACGTGCAAAAGGCATTCTTGAGCGTTGCCGGAATAAACGCTAGAGGTTTTTACAATAGCAACATGCTTTTGGTCGAAACCGAGCGGGCGATGATGCAATGTGCTGATCGGACAATTATTGTAGCGGACAGCTCCAAATTTGGGCATTGCAGTTTAGCTCGCTTGTGTGAATGGAGTGATGTCCATACGCTCGTGGCGGACGACGAATTGAACGAACAATGGCGAGCGCGAGTCGAGGAATCCAATGTCCAGTTGATTCTTGCAAGCTCGGCGGCGTCCCAACAGGAGGATGCGTCCGAGTGCTCAACCGAAAACCAAACTTCAACCAGTGAATTTACATCGTGAGTACAGCACTTCAGAACCTTGATCCGCAGATGTTAGAGTCGTTAGTGCGTGCAGCCGTGCAGCGGGCGTTGCTTGGGGGCATGTCTAGCATGGGATCTACCGCCGACAGCAGCAAGCCAAATCTGGTGGTCAGCATTTCCGCACGGCATATCCATCTTACCGACGAGCATGTCGAGAAACTCTTTGGGCCTGGGAAAAAACTGACGCCGGAAAAGGGGCTCTATCAAGACGGCTTTTTTGCAGCCGCAGAAACAGTCATGATCGTTGGTCCGCGTCGACGCATGTTGCCCAACGTGCGAGTCCTCGGCCCGACTCGCAAAGCCAGCCAAGTGGAATTGGCTTATACGGACGCTATTTCGCTCGGCATCGATGCGCCGGTTCGACACAGCGGTGACATTGCAGGAACACCTGGTTGTGTTCTGGTCGGGCCCGCAGGCGCGGTTGAATTAACTCAGGGGGTGATTCGAGCTGCTCGCCATGTTCACATGGGGCCACGCGATACTGCTTTCTACGGAGTCAAGAACGGCGACTTCATGTCTCTGAGCGTCAAGTCTCATCAGTGCTCCGTGCTGTTCGAAGATCTGCTAGTACGCGAGGACGCATATGCGAAGCTCGAAGTGCATATCGATACCGACGAGGGGAACGCCTGCGATTTAGATCGAGCCACGTCGATTGAGCTCAAGAAACAACAACCCTGTAAGTGCAGCGATCACTAGTCTCGCCGCGAACACCGACGATACTGAGTTGCGGTCCGTCTCCGCAGCTCCGTCCGAACCACGAGTTTTACCTACTTAGTTTCCTTCCATTTTGGAGAAAGTTTTTATGGCAAAAGTGAATGAAGCGCTCGGCATGATCGAGACGAAAGGCTTTATCGCCTTGATCGAAGCTGTCGATGCGATGATGAAGGCCGCGAACGTCAAGTTCCTCGGCTGGGACAAAGTCGGCAGCGGATTGGTTTCCGCGTTCGTCAGCGGCGACGTCGCGGCCGTCAAGGCAGCTACTGATGCGGGTGCCGCTGCTGCGGGACGGATCGGCCAAGTCATGAGCGTTCAAGTGATCGCTCGACCGCACGACGATCTTTACAAAGTACTCAAGATCAACGCACCTTCGGCTTCGGCTGAGTAGTGCTGGCACCTCAACAAATCCTGCCCCCGGCAGGCCCCCCCTGCAATTCCCAACAAATACAAGAGTTTGAGCAACATGCAACACGCAATTGGAATGATTGAAACCAAGGGCCTTTTGGCCTTGATCGAAGCTACCGACGCGATGGCCAAAGCAGCCAACGTCGAAATCGTAAAGCGAGTCGATATCGGCGGCGCTTATGTAACCACCATGGTCAGCGGCGATGTTGGCAGCGTCCGAGCTGCCGTCGAAGCAGGTGCTGCGGCCGCATCCCAGGTGGGTGAGTTGGTTAGCAGCCACATTATCCCGCGCCCTGCCGAAGGCCTCGTCGCCGCGTTCTTCAAGTAATCGTTCGTAACGGAGTGACAGACAAGCCATGAAGGTTCTCGTTGCCAATTTAGGCTCAACCAGTTTCAAATACCGATTGTTCGATATGTCCAACGAGCAGCAGCTCGCCCGTGGCGGTGTCGAACGCATTGGTTCACCCGAGAGTCGCTGTTTCGTGGAAATTGGCGAGTATCGTGGTGAATTGACTCAGTCTGTGCCAAACCATGGTACTGCGGTCGAGGCATGTATCTCTCAGTTAACGCATCCAACTCACGGTTGTTTGCAAGAAGCATCGGAGATCAGCGCCATCGGCTTCAAAGCGGTACACGGTGGCCGTCTGTCCGGAGTTCAACGGATCGATGACAAGGTTTTGGCCGCGATGGACGAAATGAATTCGGTCGCGCCGGCACACAACCCGCCTTACATGGCCGCGATGAAACAGCTTGCGAGCATGTCTTCGAGTATTCCGTTGGTAGCCGCCTTCGAAACGGATTTTCATCAGTCGATTCCTGAGGCTTGGAAACGCTATGCCATTCCGGCAAGCATTGCCAACGCTCTACCGATTCGGCGATGGGGATTCCATGGTGCGTCACACCGGTTCATCGGATGGCGAACCGCTCAACTGTTGGGTCGCTCCGATGCGAGGATTATTTCATGCCATCTTGGTGGCAGTTCGTCCTTGTGTGCCATTCGTGATGGAAAGAGCATGGCGACCACGATGGGAATGAGTCCACAAACCGGTCTGCCTCAAAACAACCGCGTCGGTGACCTAGACCCTTACTGTCTACCACTGATGATGGAACACACCGGGCTGACGCTTGAGCGTTTACTTCATCTGCTTTCAACGCAAGCGGGCTTGCTCGGTTTGTCGAACGGTTTGTCGGGCGATGTTCGTGATTTGGAGAAGGCGTCCGAAGTTGGCAATAGCGATGCGAAACTGGCACTCGACGTGTACGTAGCGGACATTCGTCGTCAGATGGGTGGCATGCTTATGGCGCTAGGCGGTGCGGATGCCATCGTGTTCACCGGGGGCATTGGCGAAAATGGAGTAGGAATTCGTCGAGCCGTTTGCGAGGGGCTCGAGGATCTAGGTATCGGATTGTCAGCCACTCGCAACGTCAACGGTCCAACCGAGCGTCGTATTGACGACGCAGATGGCAAGGTCCAGATTTGGATCGTGCCTACGAACGAAGAATTGATTGTGGCTCGCCAAACGGTGGCTGCGATCCAGAGTTAAGAACCGCACGTTGAGTCAACACAAGAGACAAATCTATGTTCGTTGCGAAAGTCACAGGAGCTGTTGTCTCCACACAAAAGGTAGCAACGATGGTTGGCCAAAAGCTGCTCGTCGTCGAACCCTTTCGTTTGGAGCCAAGCAATCGATCTGAGTTGGTTACGACCGGCCGAACGTTTATTGCGGTCGACACTCTCGGTGCAGGAGTCGGCGACATGGTCCTCATCACGCAAGGAAGTAGCGCTCGATTCACACCGGAAACCAGCAAGCTGCCAGTCGACTGCGTCATCATTGGCATCGTCGACACCGTCCATATCGAAAAAAACAACGTCTACAAACGTCAATAAGAACGTCGCAAAACACCTATGCAAATCAACGAAAATCTTATTCGCTCTGTTGTGGAGCAAGTCCTGAGCGAAGTGCGAAACAAGCAATCTTCCGAGGGCTCACCGTCCGCTTCGACCGGCCCCTCGAGCGCCATGGGCCGGCACGGGCTTTTTACAAACGTCGACGACGCGGTTCGTGCTGCCCGCACGGCCTTCGAACAACTTCGGGAACGCACCATCGCCGATCGACGCCGGATAATCGATCATATTCGACGCATCTCGATCGACAATTGTGTTGAACTCGGCACGATGGAGATGGAGGAAACGAAGGTCGGACGCCTGGATCACAAAATCGCCAAGCTCAAGACTCTCGGCGAAAAAACCCCAGGCGTCGAGTTCCTGAAAACCGAGTGTTTCAGCGGCGACTATGGTCTGGCTGTAATCGAGCACGCACCGTTCGGAGTCATCGGCGCTATCACGCCAGTGACGCATTCGTTGCCTACCATTACCGGTAACGCAGTCAGCATGATCGCTGGCGGCAACTCGCTGGTAGTCAATCCACACCCAAGTGGCAAAAAAGTCGCAGCCGAAGGGGTTCGCCGATTCAATCAAGCGATCCATGCAGACCTTGGCATCGACAATCTCATTTCCCTCATTTGCGAACCTACTCTAGAGACAGCTCAACAACTCTTCAAGCATCGGAGTATCGCTTTGATTTGCGTGACGGGTGGACCTGCGGTGGCTCGTGCAGCGCTAAATAGTGGCAAACGAGCCGTAGTCGCGGGCCCAGGTAATCCACCCGTTGTCGTAGATGAAACAGCCGATCTCGACTTAGCCGCTCGATGCATCATCCAGGGAGCCGCGTATGACAACAATTTGCTATGCATCGCTGAAAAAGAAGTCTTTGTCGTGGGTAGTGTTTTCGATGCGATGATGTCTGCCATGGAGCGGGCGGGTGCAGTTCGACTGACAGCCACTGAGGTGGATCGACTTACGCAGGCCGCTATGCAGTTGGTCGGTGAAGGCACGGACAAGCATTACGCACCACGAAAAGAGCTTTTGGGGCAGGATGCGATCAAGTTGGCTGCAGCCGCTGGCCGCTCGATCGATCCAAAGGTCGAGTTACTTTTTGGCGAGACCAATTCGGATCATCCGTTTGTTCACACCGAGCAAATGATGCCGTTCGTGCCATTCGTTCGATGTCGAGATTTTGATGAAGCGGTTCGATTGGCTCAGCAAGCCGAACACGGCTATCGCCACACCAGTATCATCCATTCACGCAACGTCCGAAACATGACCAAGATGGCTCGTATTATGGACACGACCCTGTTTGTGAAAAATGGTCCATGCATGGCATCGCTTGGTCTAGGCGGTGAAGGCTATCTGTCGTTCTCTATCGCCGGTCCAACAGGCGAAGGGGTGACGACACCAATGACCTTTACGCGAGAGCGTCGTTGTTCCTTGATCGAAGACTTGCACGTGCTGGGGGGAACCAGCAACCTATCGTCCTAGTGACCAGCGTACGTATTCCGACAAAACACTACAGAGTCCGCCACCATGCAATCAGCACTTGTACTCGGAAACGCGACCTCCACCGTCAAACATCCAAGCTTGGACAACCTCAAGCTATTGGTATGCCAGCCGATGCAGGCGGACGGAGAGTCACCCGATGGTCCACCGTTGATTGCAGTCGATCATCTTGGTGCAGGTGAAGGTGAAACGGTCATGCTCACCAGCGATGGTGGTGCAGTACGAGAAACCTTCGGAGTCGAGAACAGCCCAATCCGGTGGTCCGTCCTAGGCCTAATCGATTCCCTAACATAACTTCCCCACTCCAACCCTCGACCCTCAACCCTCAACCCAATCATCAACACCACCGCTGCAGAAATCGAAAGTATCGTTCGTCGGGTGCTCGCCACCTTGACTAGTGGCGCTACGATTGGGGCTGGAGCTGTGGCTGGTGAGGTGCCGCAGCCGGGTACGTTGAGTCTTTTGGATAGAGTCGTAAGCCTTCAATCCTTGAAGAACCGGCTACTAGGAATTCAACGGTTGGAAATCGAGTCGTCTGCCGTTTTGACGCCCGCTGCTCGCGACTGCTGCAAGGAATTCAAGGTCGCAATTGTTCGAAGCTCCTCGGTGGCTCGAACGAATACCGCGGTGGTCGAATCCAGCCTCGCAACGGGCGGACGTCCACAACGATTGATCGTTGCTGGCGTGACCAAATGGATTCCTTCTGTGCAAAAGCAGCTTTGTTTCAAACAAGCGAAGGTTTGCGAAATAGCCACTGACGATACAACCGCCTTGAGAGCGATTGCCGATGGCATTCGAAGCGGTCATCAAGCCGGGGTGGTGATCGTCAATGCACCTCATGCGACTTGTTGGCAAGCGGCTCGCGACGATTCCTTGCGACCGGCAGTCGTATCGAGTTGGTCAGAACTCAATGACGTTCTGCAAGAGGTCCCAGTCAATGTATTGATTTTGTCGGCTAAGACGTGGAATGTCCCATCGGCTTGCAATGCCGCAAGACGCTTTTTTCAACACTTGCAGAACCAATCTTGATCGAAAGCGAACCGAACGATGCAACTATATCAGGTTAATGGAACGGTTACGCTTAGCCGAGCTCATCCAAGTTTTATGGGGGCATCGCTTAAAACGGCGGAGGCTTACGGCGAAACTTTGCTAGGCAAGCCCCCCAAAGATCCAGACTTAGTCGTCGTTTGGGACGACCTAGGTGCAGCTTACGGTTCGATCATCGCGGTCAGCGATGGCGCCGAAGCGGCGCAACCATTCCGACCAAGCCAAAAACCAGTTGACGCGTACAACGCGGCCATCATTGACGAACTCAACGTGAAACGTACGTAACTTGCGTCTCACGAAACCGATCATTCCACTAATAGACTTTCAATTACCTGAGAACCAGCTCACATGAATGCACACAAAATCAAACAAGATATTTGCGAAATGGGCCGCCGGCTCTACAACAAAGGTTTTGCCGCAGCCAATGACGGAAATATCACTGTTCGCATCGGTGAAAACGAAGTCCTTTGCACGCCAACCATGCATAGCAAGGGCTTTTTGAAAACAGAAGATATCTGCACGATGGACATGACAGGCAAGCAGACGTCAGGGATCAAGATGCGATCCAGTGAAGCGTTGTTGCATCTGGAGATCTACAAGAAGCGATTGGATATCAAGAGCGTCGTTCACTGTCATCCGCCTCATGCGACAGCCTTCGCCGTCGCACGCGAGCCGATACCGCAATGCGTTTTGCCCGAGGTCGAAGTGTTTCTTGGCGACGTTCCAATCACTCGATATGAGACCCCGGGTGGTAAGGCATTCGCGGAAACGATTCTTCCGTTTGTCGAGAAGACGAATGTTATCATCTTGGCGAACCACGGAACGGTCAGTTATGGGATCGATGTCGAACAAGCCTATTGGTGGACAGAGATTCTTGATGCGTATTGCCGTATCTTGATGTTAGCTCGGCAATTGGGCAACGTTTCTTACTTCAGCGAAAAGGAAGAACGGGAGTTGCTCACACTCAAACAGAAGTGGGGCTGGTCAGATCCTCGCAATACGGAAGAGTACAAGAACTGCGATGTTTGTGCCAACGACATTTTCCGAAATTCTTGGAAAGAGTCAGGGGTTCAGCGTCGAGCGTTTCCAGCCCCTCCCGCGATGCCAGCGGCATTGAGTGCGAGCAAGGTGGAACAGGCAGTGAGCCAATCGATGACGGGCATCGCCCCGGTGCTCAAGGCAGACAGTTCCCCAACTTCTGGAAACGGGTTAGTGGGTATCGATCAAGAGGAGTTGGTCAAACTGATCACAGCGCAAGTCATGAAGCAGCTTGCCCAATAATTCAGTCCCTCCCTGAATTCTAAGGAATTCAGCAACGACAGTAATTCCATTCAAAAAAATCAGGATAGCAAACAACATGAAAGTCAGTATTATCGGCGGTGGTGGGCTAGTCGGCTCCTGTGCAGGTTTTGCCCTGCAATGCGGTGGAATCGTGCGAGAGATTGCGCTGCTTGACTTAAATGCAACCTTAGCCGCAGGCCAGGCTCTCGACATCATGCATGGTGGTCCGAGTGTTGCCGATCAGCGCATTTCGTCCGGCGGATACGAGCATATTCCAACTTCTGACATCATTTGCATCACGGCCGGACTTCGGCGCAAGCCTGAAGAATCTCGGCTGGACTTGATCAATCGCAATACCGATTTGTTCGTCGGTATCCTAGATGAAGTCAAGAAAGCCGGCCCAAAGTCCTCTGCCATTGTTTTGGTCGTTTCGAATCCAGTCGATATCTTGACCTTCGTGGCTACCAGGAAACTAGGGCTTCCGGCGACTCAAGTACTCGGCCTCGGGACACAACTGGACACGATTCGATTTTGCTCTTTGATCGCCGAGCAATTGGGAACAGCACCGACTCAAACGCGTGGATTGATTTTGGGTGAGCATGGTGACAGCATGATTCCGGTTTGGTCGAGCGCTACGGTTGGTTCGTTGTCGTTGGAAAAATACCCAGGCTGGAACAACACTCTGGCGGAAAAGATCTTCACGCGAACGAAGCAATCGGGCGCCGAGTGTTTGTCGAAGAAGGGGGGAGCTGGTTTTGCCGTGGGGATCGCGATCCGCGACGTGGTTCATTCTATCGCTTTGGACCAACAACGCATTTTGCCGGTGAGCACCGTTCAAGACGGCGCTTGTTATGGCATTCGCGACGTTGCGATCTCAGTACCGACGGTTGTAGGTCGTGCTGGAGCCGTGCAACGTATTGAAATCGATCTTTGGCCCAAGGAACTGCAAGGGCTCAAATCCAGCGCTGCTGCGATCAAGCCGACACTGGACGCTGTGTTGAAACGCATCGGTTAGGTATTAACCTCACGTACGCCCCGCCTTGGAACGTTCGACCATTTATTGTCGTAGCGAAACTCGCCAAGAGTTTCGGCGCCCGCTCATTCCGAAAGTCTTGGCGACTGCCGCTACGGGGAAATCCGACAGCTACTGATCGAGTGATCCTTACGGGTCGCGTCCAACGATGACCAAGCACATGTCGTCTTCTTGGTCGCAGCCCACAATGTGCTTCGTGACACGATCGATAATTTCGTTTCCGGCGCGTTGTATGTCTCCCGCACAGGCCGCCACTTGTTGTCGCACTCGGTCAATGGAGAACTGAGCTCCCTGGGCATTCGGAGCTTCAAAGATCCCATCGGTGTACAAGGTCATGGATTCCCCAGGCTGGATATCCAGTTCGAAGGCATCAAATTGCAGATCGGCCATAATTCCCAATGGAGGGCCGCCCACGTCGGCACCAGGTTCCTGGATAGACTTGTCTTTCATGAGCATAATTGGCGGCATGTGGCCAGCGATGACTATCGTCGCTTTGTGAGCGACGTAATCCAAAACAATAACCGCCATCGTGATAAACTTTTCGACCCCCAAGGAAGTAATTTTTTCGTTGAGAGTCGCGAGGGCCAGTCGCGAATCCGAGATGGTCGCAAAGGCAAACCGCCACTCAGCCGATAGCTTAGCCATGAACATGGCCGCTGCAACTCCGTGGCCGACGACGTCGGCAATAACAATAGCAATGCGATTGTTGTCTAGCTGGATATAGTCAAAGTAGTCGCCGCCGATTTGTTGTGCAGGATTGTAATACTGAAAGAACGAGTAGCCAGGAATCTTTGGAGCGGCCTTGGGAAGGAAGGCCAACTGCACTTGGCTCGCGAGTTCCAAATCTTGCTCGACCAATCGCTGCTGAACCATCTGTTCATGCAATTGGGCGTTTTCGATTGCAATGCCAGCTTGATTTGCAATACCCGCAAGGATCTCAAGATCTTTGCTTTCGAAACCACCTTTTTGTTGGATGGTATCGATTTGGATCGCTCCGATCGGTTCTCCTTCGCTATTGAGAAGCGGTGCGACGATCATGGATCGAATGCGAAAATCGGCCACGCTTTGGCTCAACTCAAAGCGGGAATCGCTACCAGCATCCAGCGAAATAATGGCCTCCTTGGTTTGCATGACTTCACGGAGCACCGTCTTGGAGACACGTACCATTTCCTCTTGGTCCGGTCTCCGTGTCTTGACCCATCTTGGCTTCAGTTGACCTTCCGCGTCGTTGAGGACAATAAATCCGCGATCCGCTTGAATGAAAATCGTGAACAACGTGTCTAGGACTTTTGGCAAGACATGGTCGAGCGTAACGGCTCTTCCGAGACTTTTCATGATCTCCAGAATCGCGGCCAGTTTGGCTTCCGGTGACGCACTCAATTGCAGACCGTATTGGCTACCGCGAACATCCAATTTCGCGGTCACCGATCGGGACGAGGAACTACTGTCGCCATCGTCGACGATCATGATCCCCAACGCCGAACCTTCTCCGGACGGATTGACCGTCAAGGCTGAGGATTCAACCTCTTCGTGAAAGTTCAATTCAATATCGCAAATCCGAATGGTGTCCCCTTCCAGTAGTTTGGTCGATTCATTGATTAGTCGACCATTTACGAAAGTGCCGTTTCGGCTTTTGAGGTCTTCCAAAACGAATCCTGGGCCGTTCTTGGAGATTCTCGCGTGCTGCCGCGAAACAGAACCGCTTTCGAGTACGATATCGCACTCAGGATGCCGCCCCATGACGTACTGGCTGTTTTCCAACGGATATCGACGCCCCATTGCAGGGCCGGTAATTGCGTCCAGATATGGCATGTTGCAAATCGGTAATCGTTTAAAGTAGAATTGTGTTTCTGATATGATACCTCGTTGACCGGAACTCCGGTAATTGACAGCCAGAATTGTCCACGACAATTTGCCTGGAACAACTTCGACTGAGACAGGCATCCATAAAAAAACCGAGGAGAGGAATCGCTTTCGCAAAACCTCTCCTCGGCAGCCTCTTCCCCTCTCAACCCCACACACACTACCAAAAAAGCTGAGAGGAGAATCTTCCTACCATTCCAATTATATTTTCGCCCGGACAGCCTTGGCTCGCACGCTGCTTGTATCCGAATCTTTCCTGATCGCAGGGACTGGGTCGACTGGCTTTTCCTCCTCAACGATCGCGGGCAAAGCCTTAAACTCTCCCGGCATTGCCGTTTTTGCCTCCAATTCCACCGACCTGATAAATTCCAGGGCATTGATGTATTGGTCCGAAGTCATTGTTCCAATGTTTTCACGAAGTAAACCCGTTAATGCGTTGCAAAGCTGAAAAACCTCGCGGTGGGTCGTGCTCCCATCTCCAGTGTTCGCTGAGTCGCGAGTTTTGAAGACTTGGTCAATCCGATCTTTCACGGGGGAAAACTGTTCCTGACGTAGTATGTGCGGCCACGTCAGTTTCCCGTGTTGCGAATCGAACTCTTGCGCCGACAATCGTTTTGGCGAATAGTACTCAATGAATTTCTTCCTGGCCTCTCCCACGAATGCTCTCGGAGCGTACTTTTGCATGTATTCGTCCCGGATCGCCCGCCGTTCGTAGTAGGACTTGGTCACGGCAACACTGTTTTCAATCGCACGCTTATATGCTTCGGCGTAGTTGACCGCAGCCAAGCTGTCAAAATAAACCGTTTGACCTATAGAACTGATGACAGCCGACTGCCCGCGAAGCGCTCCCTCGACCAGGGTGCTGGAGTGTCCCGTGTAAGACCAGTTCGAAACGGGTTGAGCGATGGCTGGCCCCTGCGCGGAAACTTGATCCACTAGCGCAACTCCAGTGACCACCCCAGTTGCCAAGACAATCTTCTGAATTTTGCTACTGATATTTGTCTTCATCTTCATCTTCTCCACGAATGCAATTGGCCAATTTGGCTCCGACGAGGGTAAAGCAGAAGCAAGTTGCGTGCCAAAAACTGCATTTCCAGTGTGCTCCTTCACATCCTCACTTCATTGCTGTGCCAAATGGACCAGTTGCCCCAGGATTCACTTGAGAAACGACACAAAATGGAAATCGACATCCATTGCATCTGGGGAGAGATAGACCTGATACAATCAGTCTCACGGATAGTGCTTTGTCTCATTTTGCGATTACTGTTGTTGATGATGGATTCACTTCAATTCGACGACTCTTTAACACTCCTCCCTGTGGTTCACGGCAGCGCTTCTTATGCAGTTGCGGTTCGGCGGTTCTTGCTCGAGCATTCTTTTGATTGCATCGCGATCCCACTTCCCGCCTCATTTCGCAAATCCGTTTTGTCTGGTGTTGAGCAACTCCCAACACCGAACGCCGTCGTGCAGCTTGCCACTTTGGAATTCGATCGCAACCATTCCGTCTCGAAACCGAACGGGGTGGACGAAGTCGTTCGGACTGCGTCGTACGTCCCAATTGACCCATGCCAGGCGGTGATAGCTGCGATCCGGTTTGGCATCTCGGACCGAACCCCGCTCCATTTTATTGATCAGGAATGCGAGGAGTTTGATCCAGACGCAGCGATTTTCCCTGATCCGTTTGCATTGCGAGAAACGACTATCGAGCGATTTTGCACGGCCGCATTGCCAGCCATTCCCAATCCGACGAGCCAACAGCGTCTCGACCGGATCCAATTCATGGCTTCTCGATTGAAGGAACTGAAACAAAAGCACACCAGCATCGTATGCCTTTGCGACCTGCAGGATTGGCCATGGCTGCGTGACGCCATGTCGACGAGTTCGGAACATCCCTACAAGCGAGGGACACCAATACTCCGTGAAGAAGACGTAATGCCAGCCGACAACTACGCTGTGGACTCTCGTACGCTGATGTTCTTCATGGGAGAACTCCCGTTCATAACCGGGTTATACGAAAACGCTAGAAAATTCTTGGACGACGACAGTTCGCTGGTGGTTGATGGGATCAAGGAAATGCTGATCTCAACTCGCCAGAGTTATTTCGCCGACATGGGCAATCGTGCTCGTAAAATCCCACCCTTGTTGTTATCGCAGTGCCTTAAGTACATTCGAAACCAAACCCTGCTTGAACGCCGATTCACCCCTAGTTTTTACACCATCGCGCGCTCATCCCAACAGGTCATGGGGGATCAGTACACGATTCACTTAGTAGAAGCTGCAAAGAATTATCCGTTTGACGAACCCTTGCCCTGGCCCTCGCTCCGAATGGGAATCGACAAAGCGTATTTGCCCGGAATCGGTCAAGTGTCTATGACCAGTCGGTTGCCAGGTCCCCCTACCAAGTGGCACTCGCTGGAACTCAATCGCCGTCCGCAAAAATTGGACCAGCGTCAGTGGAAAATGCGATGGAACCCTTACCAGCAGTGTTCGTGGCCCGACGAAGACACGCGCATCGAGAGTTTTCGCAATCGAGTGATCGAACGAGCCCAAGGTATGATCGGCGCCGATTTGGCTCGCACTGAAAAGTTTACGACAAGCATGATGGACGGTATCGACCTTCGGGAGACACTTCGACATTGGTACGACGGTTCGCTCTACGTCAAGGTTCAACCGCCGACCATTGGCCACCTCGACGCCGCGTTAATGCTTTTTGACAACGAGCCCGACCCTCGCGAGTACTCATGGCGTGCTACATGGTTTGCAGAGCATGAGCAAGAGTCCACACTGGCTTTTTTCGCAACGCCATTCCAAAAAGAGATGCTCGGTCCCGGAGTTGCCGTATCGACGTATGGGGGTGCGATGTTCCTTTTCCCCCCCAGGCATATCGCCGACATTTGGGAAGACGAATTGCTGGACTTCACCGACACGCTCGAACAACGCTTGGTTGCCGCCGCTTGTCTTCACTCGCAGGCTAGGCATATCGCTTTGCTGAGTTGGTCGGCTCCAGGATTGGCGTTGAAGAAAATAGCTAAGTTGTTCAAAAAAGCGCTCGTCCATGTTCCGCTCAGCCACTTTTCCGATTCTGTCGTGCAACAGCTTCGAACATTTCACGTCCTGAACGGTCAACATGTCCGAAGTTACGCAGCCCACTTCATCCGCAAAGGCTAAGCGTTTAAAGTTAATTACCGTTCAACGAAGAGAAATTTCGGAAAAATTTCGTTTAACGGTTAGCCGTAGGCGTACGGGCATTCCCATTTTTGGACTAAACCGTCTTTCGTCAGGGTCCAAAATACGTTTTGATCCGCTTCGATCGCAACATAGCCTTTATCGCGAAAATGCGAAGCTACCAGATTGATCTTAAAACCTTGATTGCTGTAAAGGTCAATCCCAGCGTCGTGCGCGATGGCAACGTGGCCCGTCCTCATAAAACAACTGTGCGAATTCCTCGCCGAATCATCGATCATGCAGGACTGAAAATCGTCCGCTTTCAACCACTGCATCATCACGCCAAAATTCAAACCCAAAATGACCCTAGGACGTGTAAAGCGATTGCTGACCCGCATTGATTCGATCGGTGAAGAGACTTCTATCGATTGAAGCAACGACGATGGATCATAGACATTGAACCGCGTGCTGCAACCTAGCAGAAGCTGAGTGTCATGTCTGGCAACACACCACCTAAGGCTGGCCAAGTGAGCCGCGATCCAATGGTACTCTTCGACCTGCGTCGCGTTAGGCAGTTGCAAGTTCAACTCTTGCGAAATCATTTTTTCGAAGTCACGAAATCCGTCCTTGGGCGGAAACGAGGGATAACTCACACGTCCAACAAAATCGCGAATCCCCAATCGAACATGGCCTTGGCTCCTCGTGACGAAAAGTGTGTTGCTGCTATCCGGTGATACTCGGCTCGCGGGGCTTGAAGGCCTAAAGTCCGACGGGTAAGAACAATTGCATATGTCGGCGCTCGCAGGTGTGATATGAAAAGCTAATTCGTCATCGATCCAATACGCGGAACCCTCGCCAAACTCAGCCTTGGCATTGCCTCCACCAACAATTACCGTGAACGAACCAATTACCTTGAACGAATCTCCATCTTGAAGATTGCTGCCTGCATAGCGTAGCCAGCGTGGCGTATCAATCACTTGGAAAGAACGAACGTATCTCGACTCCTCCATCAAAACTGCTAGCCTTCTTGGGCGATTCCGATGGAAACATTGGCTGCACCAAAAGAGCTCCGTCCCGATCACCAAAGCACAGTGGGCCGCGGGCTGTCGGAATCATGCCGAACCATTCGACCTCCTTCGACAACGAAATCGTTTCGACAGGCTCCAAAGCCCTGCCTAAAGAACGCTGCGGATACGTGACTATCTCACGCTTTTTCCGTTTGGCTTCCGCATCCAAAACGCTCTTTGCTTCCTGTACAAATCGTTGCGTGTCGCGATGCAAGAGCCGATCCTCCGGAATTGCATTGCATAAAGAAGCCATGATCGAAGTAACCGCGTTTGCATTTTGCGACGACCTCAAAACCTGACTGGCATGCACGAAAAGACCCCGCCGAGCGTTTTCGCGAACTGTCACGTCAGGATAACTCTTCGCTAGGCCAGACAAAAACTCCGAGGGCCATAATCCTATCTCGGCTATTTCAGGGTAGTTTGCCAAGCGGTCAATTTGATTATTTGCTTCACCGTGTCGCTCCAAACGCGACAATAGATCTAGCGTCTTCTGCGCACAGGCTCTTGCCTGATGACCATGTGGCCAACGACTCGTCAGCAGTGCGATGGCCTGGTCTGGGTGATTGAGTTTGTCGACCAATACATCGGCAGCCTCGCACGGTCGTGATTGCTTGCACAGGTAATCGACGTGCTTCAGATACTCGACGGTTGCAAGGTCCGTTTGTCCAAGCCGTTGGTACAACTCACCTGTCTAGAGATAGAGGGCCATTTCATGGTATATGGCCAACGCCAAATCAAAATCGCCAGCAAGACAATGCATTTCAGCCGCCTTGCGATGGCTGCTAAGTCGCGCGCGATAAAGCAACGCGGCCTGTCGGTAGATCCACAGATCCGTAACATCCGCGATGGACCGACCGCAGATCAGTGCACTCGCCGCGATCGGACGCTGCAATTTCACCGCCCGACGGTCTGAGATAGCGATACCAGCCCGCCGCATTTTGCCAATGGTCTCTATATAGACGCTGGCGATTTCCGAAATGTTGATCGAATTGACGGCGTCCTGCAACTCCCGCAACCTCGATACGGAAATGGCGCCTGATGATTTGGAAGAACAACGTTGCAAAGCCCAGCCTGCCTGCAAGACTGCTGGCAGATGTTCCTAATGGACATTGTCGCAACGCACTCGCAACAGAAACCGATCAAACAAAGCATTCAACGATTCATCTTCAGGCAAACGGTTGCTGGCTCCGACAAAAATAAGAGCCGGTAGGCTTCGCGTCTCTCGACCTCGACGAAAAACACGTTCGTTAAGGGCCATGAGAAGACTATTCAATATCGAACTGTTCGCGTTCAGCAATTCATCAAGGAAGACGAAGTCTGCTTCAGGCAGCATGCCTTCGGTATTGGTCACCAGATCGCCATCACGCAATCGTCGAATATCGAACGGTCCGAAAAACTCGTTCGGCTCTGTAAATTTTGTGAGAAGATAATCAAAAAAACGTCCGTCGATTTTTTCGGCGAGCGATCGCACCAAAGCACTTTTGGCGGTACCTGGGGGCCCGAGCAAAAACAAGTTTTCGCGAGAGACGAGGGCCACTTCCAACAAGTCTATGATTTCATCTTTGCCAACAAACATCTGTTTGAGCGGCTGCACAACATCCTTGTTGAGCCGACGAGTGGATTCAAAGAGAGGCGAAGAATCAGCGATGGGTATCAAATGTCTTCCATTCGTATTGGGCATGGATTTTGGTCCAACGTTCCATTTCCATTGGGGAAAATGGGCTGCGATCCAGGACTCGTTCAATATACATAATACGAAGACAGCGATTAAGTAAAATCGGTTCCAATTTTTCTGGACAAACGTTCTGATTCTGAATTCTTGCCGCCGAAAGTGGCCATCGTTCTGCCCAGGCGTCTATCGTCACTAGTAAAGGATCCGACGAAGAAGTTGCTGTTGCGATCCGCTGCAAATCTGGCAAAAAACGAAAAAGCAAATCGACGGAATAGTGAATCGACGCGATTGCATGCGCTGATGCGCGAATAGATGGCATTGGCGCCTCCATGGGTTCCGTCTCCAAACCGTTTTGAATAAACTCTTCGCCAAGCTCGCGATGAACCAACAACTGCGAAGCCCTATAGAACTGCTGCACAGCCCAAATCGCCGATCCGATATCGAGCGGCGGCGGGGCACTTGGCAACTGCTTTCGATACTCGGCTTCCGCCTTTTGGAGCCAATCAACTAGGGTGACAATCTCAGGTTCCGGCGAGGCCACAGGATGTATTGCGACCAGCCTTCCTGTGTGCCAAAGTTCATTCAAATGATCAATCATTCTTGCGTCTCCCGCTCAACAAATCGCAACTTAGGCTGCAAGCCTGTGCAAAAACAAGAACTTTTATAAGTGCTGTGAAACAGCAGGTGCAGGATCAGCAAAGTAATTGCAGCCCCAAGTATACTACAATGCATGAAGCACGTCCGACCAAGTACTCACTTTCGAGCAGTGGAGCAGTGGAGACAACGTTGAGACGCCTGCTCCACTCGAAAGAACCTCCTTCCCACTTCCAGGACCCGACGATGAAGTACATGCCACCAATGGTTCTCCTGTTCGCATCAATCGGTTTTTCACGAACCGAGGCGCAGACTCCCAATGACGAATCCAATGCTCCATCGAAAGCAGTTATTCTCAGCGAAGTTCGCGTGTATAAGCAAGTTGATCAGCGTGAACTGAAGCTCTTCATCGAAAAGCCCATCGACTGGAAGGCAACGGACCAGCGGCCTGCGATCCTTTTTTTCTTCGGTGGCGGATGGGTGGGCGGAACACCGGAACAGTTTCGCGGCCAGAGCGAGTATCTCGCGACGCGAGGCATGGTAGGGATTCGCGTTGAATACCGAATCATCCCCAAGGGGGACGAAGGGCCTCCAACTGTCTGCGTTCAAGATGCAAAGTCGGCCATGCGTTGGGTGCGGTCGCACGCGAGTGAGCTAGGCATAGAACCGAAACGCATTGGCTCGGGCGGTGGTTCCGCAGGGGGACATCTGGCAGCCTTCGTGGGAATGGTCGAAGGGCAGGACGATCCCAACGACGACCTCAATGTTTCTCCGAAGGCCAATGCGATGGTGCTCTTCAATCCTGTGTTCGACAACGGTCCTGAGGGTGGTTGGGGACAGAAACGCGTGGGGAACCGCATGAAAGAGTTTTCGCCCGCTCACAACATCAGTCGCGATGATCCGGCAGCGATCGTTTTCCTCGGAAGTGAAGACAAGCTCATTCCAGTCGCAACGGTGGAACGTTTTCAGTCGAACATGAAATCGTCTGGAGTGCGTTGTGAAGCTTTCTTTTACGATCAACAGGCTCACGGCTTTTTCAACAAAGACCCGTTCAAAACCATGACACTCATCGAGACCGACAAGTTCCTCACGTCGCTCGGTTGGCTTTCTGGACCACCCACACGGAAGGAACCCTATCCCGTCGACGCCCGACCGAATGCCGCCAACAAGAAAGCGTCGGGGAAAGCGTCGGGGAAAGCGACAACCAAGCCACCAAACCCGTAAGGTGCTGGTGCGGAGATTGTATGCCCTCTAACTGAGACGGAATTGGCAAAGTAAATGGGTAGCGGTTGCAACATAGGTGCGCCTCAGTTTAGACTGGTGTTCATCAACTGGCCGCCGCGAAAACGCCTTCAATCTTCCGAGGATTCTTTATGTTCCATCGACTACATCGACTAACCGGCTCGATACAATGGGAGACGGTGGTACCTACTTTCAAATGCTTCCGATGTCTCGACTGTGGGTCGAGCCAACTCAATCCAAGTTGACAGGTCCTAATGATCTCTCGATTCTTTTCGATAAGGCCATCGGACTCGAACGTTTTACGAACGTTGCGGAAGTAAGTGGTGGGGTTGCCGCTCGCCTTAAGGCGTACCAACAATAATGCCGTTAATGGAGGAAACGAAGCTGCGGCCCCCCGCAGTTAAAATTTAAAGTGGTTTCGAGAAAATTGCGTAAGAAACTTGGACTTGTGCAATCGTTGGATAGTGGCCAATTCGTGTGCTAGTTTTCAGCGACGTGCTTTCTGTTCGTTTCAACATCTGATCCACTGCTTTTCAACCATGCTTGCTGCAAGTCACGCGTTGGCGATGCCCGCATCTTTCGACCAAATCAAACTGCTTGAACGATGCATGGGAAATGGCGCTTTAATGCAAAAACTGCTTGTGGAGTTTTTGAAATCACTTCCGATCGAGAAAGAGTCGTTGGAGGAAGCTGTCCAGACCGAGGATTGGAGTTCCGTCGCCAGGATATCGCACAAGATGCGGGGTACCGCATTGAATATGTGTGCAAAGCCTCTATCGGATGCCGCACTTCAAGTCGAGATAGTAGCACGCGCTATCCAAATGGATTTGGTTGAACACCGATGCATTGAATTGAATCAGCATATCGAAATGCTAATGAACGCCCTAACTAGGGAGGCTTCGAAAGCATAATGACCGGAATATCTTCGTTGGCCGGTTCGAAACCCAATGGCCTCAAAGTCATGATCGTCGATGATGATCCGATCGCACTTGAGATGCTTGCCAATTTTTTGCAGGTAGCCGGTTATAATGTTGAACTTGCCTCCAACGGCAAAGAAGCACTTGAGAAGATGCGGCACTATGCGCCTCGCATTGTGATATCGGACGTAGATATGCCCGAGATGAATGGAGTTGAATTATGTCGAGCGATTCGAAATCGGCAGTCGATTCAATACACGTATTTGATCCTTTTGACGAGTCATTCTGATTCGGATAGCGTTTTGCTGGGACTCGATGCCGGTGCTGACGACTATTTGAGCAAGCCATTTCGTCACGAGGAGTTGCGATTGCGATTGGAAGGGGGTCGGCGGTTGCTAACCCTCGAGGGACGCGACATGATGATCTTTTCGCTGGCCAAGTTGGCCGAGAGTCGCGATCAGGATACGGGAACTCACCTTGAGCGGATACGTGAGTACTCGAAAGTTCTGGCGACCGAACTGATGTCTTGGCCCAAATTCGAGCATGTGGTTGACGCGCAGTTCGTAGAGTTAATCTATCTGACAAGCCCACTGCACGATGTCGGCAAAGTGGGTATTCCCGATAGCGTTTTGCTCAAACCGGGGAAGCTCACTCCAGACGAATTTGAAGTTATGAAACGCCATACGTTGATTGGCGGTGAAACACTTAGCGCCTCGGCTCAGGCCTATCCGGAAGCAAGTTTTTTGAAAATGGCATTAGACATCGCACTGAAACACCACGAGCGATGGGACGGGACTGGATATCCGTTTCAACTTAAGGGAGAAGACATCCCTCTCTCTGCAAGAATCGTGGCAGTCGCTGACGTCTACGATGCATTGACTACCAAGCGGGTCTACAAGCCTGCTTTCACCCACGAAACTGCTGCCGATATCATTTACAAGAGCCGAGGCAGTCACTTCGATCCAGACTTAGTTGATGCATTTGCAAAAGTCGAGGAGCAAATGCGTTGCATCCGCTACGAGCTCGATGAATGCAGTGTAGCGATCAAAAAGCCTGCGGCGGTGAGCCCCTTGCCAATCCAATGCGAAAATAACTTGGCCGGAGTATCGTACCCCCGTTGCTCGCCGTCACATCCGCTCTAATCGATTCTTTAAGATTTCCTGTTCGACGTCTTACTGCAGACTTGCTAAAAAAGCAGGCGACGACATGTCGTGTTGGCGATGAATGCTTACATCGACACGGATCGTCAAAGTTTTTGGCATAGGGAAAATGCGCATGAGACTCACTCGCTGGCTTGGAATTCTTGCTTTTTTGGGGGTCATTCCCGCCACTTTGCAGGCCGAAACGTTTGCTCCTGCCTTGGGTGCGCGTTCTGCGGGGCGAGGCGGAACGAATCTTGCCTTCGATGACAATGCTTTTGTATTCTCCGATAATCCAGCCGGTTTGATCGGCGCGACCTATAGCACTCAAATTCCATCGACCACGGTCTTCGAGGGTAATGTCGCGGGATTGTTCCCCGACCTCAAATACACCGATCCTCAAAACCCAGGTGCTCGCGCTTCAAACGATCCATTTGGACTCGGCGCATTTACGATCGCAAAACGAGTGGATGATGATCTTGCGGTGGGCTTCGGAGTTTACACCCCGGCAGGTTTTGGCGCACGTTGGAACCTCGAAGGGCCGCCTGGTCCTTTGGCCGGCCCACAGTTTTATAAGTCCATAGGCATGCTGGTTCGAATCCTTCCGGGGTTTTCCTACCAAGCAACTGAAAAGCTACGCGTTGGCGCGACACTCGGCGTCGCAATTAGCCATCTCGAATTGGAGGGGCCTTATTTCATAACAAAACCACCCTTAACTGGCTTGCCCACGCTCGTGGATCTTCAATCGACCGGAACCGCAATTACGTGGTCGACAGGCTTGCAATACCAAGTCACCGACGACCTAACCGTAGCAGCTCACTATCAAAGTCAAAATCGATTTCAGAACAAGGGTAATGCGGCGATAACGATTCCCGGACTCGGCCAATCCTACTACGACATGACGATGGATTTTGTTTGGCCAAGAGTCGCTGGAGTCGGACTTATGTACAAGTTGACGCCGCAAACCAGAATCGGATTGGATGTGGACTGGCAACAATGGTCCAAAGCCATGAACGTCGTCGATTTCCAGTTCACCAATCCCAACAATCCAGTCTTCGTCCAGGCAGCGGGCCCCGGTGTTAAGGATACCTTGCCGTTGGGTTGGAGAGATACGATCGTCGTCAAAAGCGGTATTGAAAAAGATATTGCCCCGAACAAAACCGCCCGTTTGGGTTATAGCTACAACAATGATGCAGTAAAGGGAGCGACCATGACCCCCTACTTGCCCACCATCCTCTCACACTACATCACGGCTGGTTTCGGTTGGAAGAAAAGCAGTTGGGAATACGATACCGCCTACCAATATTCGTTCCGACCCACGATGCACGTTGGGGCAAGCGAGCTGGTCGGTGGCGACCAGTCTAACAGTACATTTAACACGCAAGCACATTGGCTCTTCTTGGGCGCCACCAAGCGATTCTAGCCTGCCATGTGTTTAGGCTCGCGTCACCTGGAGGAAAATGATGTTTTGATTTTCCTCTACGGTAACGTGGATGTCACGAATTTCGCTTTGAGGGATCAATTCGGTAAGTCCCATCATGTCCAACCGATCGCGATACACCAAAAACCAATCCATGCAGGCTTCCATATAGCCAATATCAGGTATGGTCGGCAAGAAGTTGGCGAGAACTAGTTTACCGCCCGACTTGAGCATCGAAAACAAATGGTAGCTGAGCTTTTGTGCCGTCTTTTTGTTGAGATAGTCGTACAGGCCTGTCGAGTAGATCAAATCGAAAGTTCCGATTGCTAACCGTCCTGTAAGCATCTTCCGGATATCGGCCAACTCACATTTAATTCCAAATTCCCCAAAACTGCGATCGACTTCCTTGAGGCTTTCCGCATCGGCATCCAAAGCGATGAATCGACCAAACTTGCGACGTCGAACTGCAGAACTCATCGAAGCTTCCCGAAGGTGTCCTGAAGCGACAGCCAATATCTCTGGCGATCTTTGCATACGAGCAACTTCGTCCAGTTTCTCAGCGATGTGTTCACGTCGAGCACGAACTCCCGCGGACGCTGCAGCACTGGTTGTATACTGAAAGACACCTCGACCAAGGGTACTGGTGGTTGGCGGTTGCCATCCTTCCTCTAAGCCATAGATGTAATCCATCATCACCGCATCACCCGCATAACCCCGGGGCTTGTTGTACGCCCGACTAGTGAACGGATCTTGATGAACCAGCGGCAATAAATCGGACTCGCGGATTTGTTTTACGCACTCA